>CAVEWG010000001.1:0-11207 GCA_963619285.1 Oscillospiraceae bacterium
TGGACATCATGATATTTTTAAACAATATTAAAGATAATTAACGTTATTTATTTTTGATTCTATTTAAAATAATTATTTTTAAATTATAATAAAAGCATTAAACGATATGTTATATACATTGTTCAATGCTTTTTATTTTGTAGAAATATATAATAAGTTAAGTAATATAAAAGCATTAGAAGGGGGACTTTATGAACGATTCTATATTTAGAAAGAAGAGCATAGATAGAATTTCTTCACCCGAAGAATCTCTAGACTATTTAAAGGTTACTAGACCTGCTGTTTGGATGATACTTGTTGTTATTGTTCTTATTATCTTGGCTATTGTAATTTGGTCTATTACAGGTAGAATTGAAGAAAACATAATTGCTAATAATGAAGTAAAAACCGTTAGTATTACACCAATAGAATTGTTGTTTAACTAAGAAGGAATAGTGTATGAAAAGAAAACAAAATACGCCATTAGCCAATAAAGTTGCTAAAGTTCCGGTGATATTGCAACTTGAAGCGCTTGAATGTGGTGCGGCTTCTTTAGATATGATTTTAGCTTATTATGGCAAAAGAGTGCCCCTGGAGCAAGTAAGACTTGATTGTGGTGTTAGTAGAGATGGATCAAATGCCAAAAATATTTTGGTTGCCGCAAGAAATTATGGGCTTAATGCCAAGGGCTATAGATATGAACCCTTAACTTTAAAACAAAATGGTACTTTTCCTTGCATTATTCATTGGAACTTTAATCACTTTGTGGTATTAGATGGTTTTAAGAAAGATAAAGCGATTATAAATGACCCTGAAAAAGGAAAGGTAGAGATATCGATGGAAGAATTTGATAATTCTTTTACAGGGATTTGTCTGCAGTTTTCTCCTAGTGATAATTTTATACAAGATGGTGAAAAGAAAAGTATGTTGTCTTTTGTCCATGAAAGATTAAAGGGCGAAAGAGGCACGATTATTTTTGTAACTTTGGTTTCAATGATTTCTTCTATTTTAGGAGTTATTAATCCTTTTTTTTCTAAGATATTTGTAGATCAATTATTGCCGGGTTTAAATCCAACTTGGGTTACACCATTCTTTATGTTTTTGATTACGTTTGCAACTATTGAAATTATCTTGTCGGGAATAAATGCGATTTATTCTTTGAAACTTTCAGGCAAGCTTGCAATTAAGGCTAATGCGAAATTTATGTGGCATGTATTAAGGATGCCTGTAGAGTTCTTTTCTCAACGTATGGCTGGCGATATTACAATGCGTAAAGGAACAAATGAGACTATCACTGCAACTTTAATAAATACTTTGGCGCCTTTGTTTTTTAACATTTTGATGATGCTTATTTATTTATTTGTAATGCTAAGATATAGTGTGGTTCTTGCTTTAATTGGCCTTAGCGGCATAATTATTAACCTGGCTGTTAATCGTTATAGTGCTAAAAAACTTGCGAATATTTCTAGGGTACAAGCAAGAGATGAGGCCAATTTGTATTCTTCGACAATGGCTGGCATTGAAATGATTGAAACAATTAAGGCGAGTGGAGCAGAAAATGGTTTCTTCCAAAAGTGGGCAGGATATCAAGCGTCAGTTAATAGTTTAGATGTAAAAAGTCAATATATTGTCCAATACTTAGGACTGATACCTGAGTTTGTATCAAGCTTTGTTGATATAGCTATTTTAGCTTTGGGATTATATATGATTATTAAGGGCAACTTTACTATAGGCATGTTATATGCATTTCAAGGCGTTTTATCTTCTTTACAATCACCAATAGAAAGTTTATCTTTGGCAAGTCAAGATCTACTACAAATGGAAAATGACATGGAAAGAGTTGAAGATGTTTTGAAGTATCCTGTTGATAGTAATCTTAACTCAAGGAGCGGTGACGTTGAAAGTTACAATAAATTGTCTGGTAAACTAGAGCTTAAAAACGTTACTTTTGGTTATTCTAGACTTGCTCCACCTTTAATTGAAAACTTTAATATGGTTGTTGAACCTGGTCAAAAAGTTGCTTTTGTTGGTGGGTCGGGGTGTGGCAAATCAACGCTTTCAAAACTTATTTCCGGTCTATATAAGCCGTGGAGTGGTGAAATATTATTTGATGGAAAGCCAATAGAAGAAATAGATAGAAATATTTTTACTGGCTCCTTAGCGGTAGTTGACCAAGACATAACTTTATTCGAAGATTCAATTGCTGAAAATATCAAAATGTGGGATTCTTCTATCGAAGACTATGAGATGATATTAGCAGCAAGAGATGCAAGTTTACATGAAGACATCATGCAACGTGATGGTGGCTATCAATATAGGATGTTAGAGGGTGGTAAAGACTTTTCGGGTGGCCAAAGACAACGTATGGAAATCGCTAGAGTCTTAGCTCAAGATCCAACGATTATTATCATGGATGAAGCTACATCAGCACTTGATGCCAAAACCGAGTATGAAGTAGTAAATGCTATAAAAGATAGGGGCATTACTTCAATTGTTATTGCTCATAGATTATCTACTATTAGGGATTGCGATGAGATTGTTGTCATGGATCATGGAAAGATTGTTGAAAGAGGAAAACATAATGAACTTATGGCTCTTCATGGCAAATATGAAGAATTAATAATTAATGAATAGGAGTAAGGTGTATGGGATGGTTTGATGAACAAATACGTCAAAGAATAGAAAATGACGATGAAATGTTTTCTGATGCTTTTGCTTCTATGGTGAGCCTTGTTTCAAATGAAAAGATTATAAGTGCTTTTAAAGACAATAGGCAATTGACATTAGAAGCGGTTGGTGATATCTTGGATTACTATCATATTAAGGCGATTGAAGTTCCTGGTAGCATTGATGATATTAATGATGTTTTAGAATTTTTACTTAGACCTTTTGGTATTATGCGAAGAACTATTAAATTAAATGGTACTTGGTATAAAGATGGGGTTGGTGCTTTACTTGGAAGCAAGAAAGATGGCAGTGTTATTGCGATATTACCAAAGTTAAATGGCTATTATTATAAAGACTATTCAAGTAATAAATTAATACATGTTACAAAAAATAATGTAAAAGAAATTGATACAGAAGCAATTTGTTTTTATGAACCTTTTCCAATGAAAAAATTGGGAATTAGTGATATTTTACAATATATCTTTTCTTTGCTTAGAAGTAATGATTATTTAAACATTTTTACTGTATTGATAATTTCTACTGCTTTAGGTATGCTTACGCCCCGTATTAGTCAATATTTATACGGAACTGTATTAGATTTAGGCAGTACATCGTTATTGGCTGGGGCAATTTTAACGCTACTTTGCATAAGTGTTGCGAACGGTTTTATTTCTATTATTTCTAATGTTTTAAATACAGGTATATCCTC
Organism: Oscillospiraceae bacterium; assembly: GCA_963619285.1. Taxonomy (GTDB): domain Bacteria; phylum Bacillota_I; class Bacilli_A; order Erysipelotrichales; family Erysipelotrichaceae; genus Colivicinus. Next base: position 3,356 of record CAVEWG010000001.1, read on the forward strand.
ACGCATTAATTTATCAATTGAAAGTGCTTTTATGATGCGCGTGCTTTCTTTGCCTGTTGATTTTTTTAAACAATATAATTCAGGTGAATTAGCTAATAGAGTTACTTATATGAATGAACTATGTAGGCTATTGTTTGATTCGATATTTAAAACTGGTTTATCTGCTATTTTTTCACTTTGTTACATGGTACAAATTGCCAGGATTACTCCTACGTTATTTTGGCCATCATTTTTTATTTTATTTTCAACACTAGTTATTTCGCTTATTGCTTCATTAATGCAAATAAAAATAACAGAAAAACAGATGGTAGAAATAGGCAAAGAGAATGGTTTGGTTTATTCACTTATTAATGGAGTATCTAAAATAAAGATTGCTGGTGCTGAAAAAAGAGCTTTTTCTAAATGGAGCAAACAATACGTAAGAAATGCAAGATATACCTATCAATTGCCAAAGTTTTTAAAACTAAGTACTACTATTACTACTGCTATATCACTTTTTGGCACAATCGTTATTTATTATGTAACTTTAAATTCAAATATTAATATTGCTGATTATATGGCTTTTATAAGTTCTTATGGTTTAGTGAGTGGCGCTTTTGCTTCTTTAACAACGATTAATCAATCGATTGCACAAATTAAATCAATATTTAAAATAATTAGTCCTGTTTTGGAAACAGAACCTGAAGTAGATGTATCAAGACATGTCATAACTTCTTTAAGAGGAGGAATTGAACTTAACAATGTTTCTTTTAGATATTGCGATTCTATGCCCTATGTTTTAGATAATTTATCTTTAAAAATTAAACCTGGTCAATATGTAGCGATAGTCGGTAAAACTGGTTGTGGTAAGTCAACACTTTTACGTATTTTATTAGGATTTGAAAAACCTGAAAGGGGTGCTGTATATTATGATGGCAAAGATATTTCTTCGGTTGATTTAAAATCACTTAGAAGAAAAATTGGTGTCGTTATGCAAAATGGTAAACTATTCCAAAATGATATTTATTCAAATATCGTAATATCTGCCCCATGGCTTAGTTTAGATGATGCTTGGTGGGCTGCTGAAACTGCAGGACTAGCCGATGATATAAGGAAAATGCCAATGGGCATGTCTACAATGATAGCCGATGGAGCTGGAGGGATATCGGGTGGTCAAAAACAACGTTTAATGATTGCTCGTGCTATTGCTCCAAAACCAAAGATTTTGATGTTTGATGAAGCAACTTCTGCGCTTGATAATATCACTCAAAAGAAAGTGTCTGAGTCTTTAGATAGTTTAAAATGTACAAGGATTGTTATTGCTCATAGATTATCTACGATAAAACACGCGGATCGTATAATTGTTCTTGATAAAGGTAAAATCGTAGAAGATGGAACTTATGAAGAATTAATTGAAAAAAATGCATATTTTGCTGAACTAGTAAATAGACAACGTGTGGATTTTAACTAAAAAATATTATAATAAATGTATAACTCTTTTATCTTTTGAGTTATAATGAAACAAATTTACAAATGGAGGAAAAAATTATGGAAAATGAAGTAAAAAATTCTGTAGAAGAATTAAATGACGAAAGCCTTGAAAATGTTTCAGGCGGTGTTGGCCATGGTCATATTCGCTTGGCTGATAGAGCAACTCAAGGTAATAGTGAATCTAGAGGCGTTCAAGTTAATGGCGAATTTACAAAAGCTAATAAGATTGCTGGAAGAAAAGTATTAAATTCAATTTTGAAAAACACTAAAAAATAATAAATTGATTTGTTAATTAAGGAGATAAATTATGGCAGAAAAAGAAACAAAGAATCTAGAAGAATTAAATGACGAAAGTCTAGAAAATGTACCAGGTGGTGTTGGCCACGGTCATATACGTTTGGCTGATAGAGCTACTCAAGTTAATAGTGAATCTAGAGGTGTACAAACTAATAGCGAATTTACAAAAGCTCATAAGATTGGCGGAACTAAAGTATTAAATTCTATATTGAAGAACACTAAAAAATAATAATCAAAAATATCAATGGCAACGTTTGTGAAGTATTTAATCTTACGGGTTTTATAGATATTTTGACTATTGAACAATAAAGGGGCAATTCTTTGTCCTTTTATTTTGTACAATTTTTTTAAGTTCTAATTGCTTAATAATGATAGTATAAATGTAATAATTAATTAAGATATTTAGCTTTTGTATAATAAAGCTTATGATTGATTAAATAATAATAGAAAGGAAAAAGAATATGGTGAATTTAGAAGAATTATTAGAAAATGAAGAACTTTTAAATGTTTCAAGTCTTGAAGAATTTATTGTGAAAGTTAAAGAAGCAGACATTGAATTAACTGATCAAGATATAAATGAACTTTGCGATCTTATTGAAAAAGTTGAACTGAGTGATGAAGATCTTGAAAATACAACTGGTGGCATGGCAAGCAGATATGACATCATGTTGCTAAAAAAGGCTAAAAGTTTGATTTTTTCAAAAACATCTGATGGCATCAATAAAGCATCTATTTTAAAAAAGGCTATTAGATAATAATATTTTTAAACTAAAGAAACTGCGCTATTAAATATTTATTAGTATTCTTAAGTCGTACAATTAAGTGAATTTAATGATTGCACGATTTTTTTGTTTCGCGTGATACGCTATTAGCACTATTTAAGCAATTTTCAATTCTTTTATGTTAAAATCTAAGAGTTAGAAAGAAAGAAGAGATTAGATGAAAGAAGTTTTTACTTTAGATTTCTATGGTCGTAATTTAACTGTTGAGACTGGTGAAATCGCAAAACAGGCTGGGGGGTCTGTGCTAGTCCGTTATGAGGACACTGTTATTTTGTCAACTGCTTGTGCTAGCAATGTTGCTAAGGATACTGATTTTTTCCCATTAACAGTATCATTTGAAGAAAAATTATATTCAGTAGGTAAGATTCCTGGAGGCTTCTTAAGAAGAGAAGGTAGACCTTCAGAACATGCTACTTTAACTGCTAGATTAATTGATAGACCTATTAGACCTTTATTTGCTGAAGGCTTTAGAAATGAAGTACAAGTTGTAAATACTGTTATGTCAGTAGATACTGATTGTTCAGCTGAAATGGCTGCTTTATTTGGTGCTTCTCTTGCCTTATGTGTTTCAAATATTCCATTTAATGGTCCAGTAGCTGGTGTTAAAGTTGGCTATGTTGACGGTCAGTTTGTTGTAAATCCAACTGTTGAACAAATGAATAATTCATTAATTGATTTAACTGTTGCTGGTACTGAACAAGCTATCGATATGGTTGAAGCTGGTGCTAAAGAAGTATCTGAAGAATTAATGTTAGATGCTTTAATGTTTGGACATGAAAAGATTAAGGAACTATGTGCTTTCCAAAAAGAAATTATTGCCAAAGTTGGCAAGGAAAAGATGGAAGTAGTTCTATATGAAATTGATCCAAGAATTAAGGAATATGTAAATGCTAATGGTAAGGAAAGACTAGAAAAGGCTGTTTCTATTCATGATAAGTTAGAGTCTTATAATGCTCAAGAATCTATCACTAAGGAAATGCAAGCTCATTTCGAAGAAGATTCTTCATTAAGTGAAAAAGAAATTGATAAGTTAGTTAAACAAACTAATGAATATTGTACAGAAATCATCGCTAATGAAGTTAGAAGACTTATTTCTGTTGAAAAGATTAGACCTGATGGTAGAGCTTTAGATGAACTTAGACCTTTAAATTCACAAATTGATTTACTTCCTAGAGTTCATGGTTCTGCTATGTTTACTCGTGGTCAAACGCAAGTTATTTCTGTTACCACTTTAGGTCCTTTAGGGGATAATCAAATTATTGATGATTTAACTGAAGTTGATGAAAAAAGATTCATGCACCAATATAATTTCCCACCTTATTCAGTTGGTGAAGTTGGTAGAATGGGCAATCCTGGTAGAAGAGAAATTGGTCATGGCGCCTTAGGCGAAAGAGCACTTAAACAAGTTATTCCATCTGAAGAAGAATTCCCATACGCAATTAGAACAGTTGCTGAAGTTGTTGAATCAAATGGTTCAAGTTCTCAAGCTTCAATTTGTGCTGGTACTATGTCTTTAATGGCAGCTGGTGTTCCAATTAAGGCTCCTGTTGCTGGTGTTGCCATGGGCTTAATTGAAGTTGGCGATTCTTATTCAATTCTTACTGATATCCAAGGTATGGAAGATCACTATGGTGATATGGACTTTAAGGTAGCTGGTACAAAAGATGGTATCACTGCTTTACAAATGGATATCAAGTGCACTGGTATCAAAAGAGAAGTATTTGAGGAAGCTCTAGCTCAAGCTAAGAAGGGTAGACTAGAAATTCTTGATAATATGATGGCTTGTATCTCAGAGCCTAGAAAAGATGTTTCTAAGTATGCCCCTAAGATGGATACATTCAATATCCCTGTTGATAAGATTAGAGATGTAATCGGTAAGGGTGGCGAACAAATCAATAAGATTATCGAAGAATGCGATAATGTTAAGATCGATATCGATGATAATGGTAAGGTTGTTCTTTACCACATGGATAGAGAAACAATTAATAAAGCTAAAGAAATTATTCAAGATATCGCAAGAGTTGCTCAAGTTGGAGATGTCTATGAATCGACTGTAGTAAGACTTGAAAAATTTGGCGCCTTTGTAGAATTATTCAAGGGCCAAGACGCTTTACTTCATGTTTCTAAGATTTCTCATGAAAGAGTAGCTAAACCTGAAGATGTATTAAAGATTGGCGACAAGATTAAAGTTAAGGTCATGGAAATCGATGACAAAGGTAGAGTTAATGTGAGTGCTAAGGAACTTCTTCCTAAGCCTGAAAAGAAAGTCGACGTAGTCGATGATTCGAACCCAAATAAAGAAGAACCTAAAGCTGAACCTGAGCATAAGGGCGAAAGAAGGTTCTTCGGTAAGAAGCTAGGCTAATATTTAAATAAGAACTTGATTGTAAAAGATCAAGTTTTTTTATTGCCTATTTTTGATTTTTTAATAGACATTTGCCTTATATAAAGGTTATAATTGACAAGCATGTGTATACATTTTTAATGTTATACAACCATAATAAAGGGAGAAAATGTTTGTGAAAATTAAAAAACTTATAGTAAGTCTATTGTGTCTTACTTTCTTAATATCAGGATGTAGTAATAATGATACATCTGATAATTCTAATGGTGAACACGAGCCTATAACTATGGCTTATGCTTATCAAAGTGCTAGTGCTTTTTTAGCTTTGGTACATGAAAAATATCCGGAAGTAAATTTGGTAATGGAACCATATAGTGGTGGTAATACTACTCAATATATTACTGAAGCTTTTGAATATGGTGAGTTGCCTGATATTGTGATGCGTTCTTATTATTCACCTAGTAGTGATGATGTTAGTGATTTGATGCTTGATATGTCTGGATATGCTTTTAGCGATAATTATTCACCAGCACGCATCAAAGAAGTTTCGGATAATGGTGCTATTTACTTTTTACCACAATATTATTCTTGCTTAGGCATCACTTACAACAAAACCTTACTTGAAGAAAATGGATGGGAACTTCCAACTTCTTTTAAAGAACTTGAAGAGCTTGCTCCTAAGGTAATCGCTGCTGGCTATAATCTTTGTTTAAATCAAACACAATATCCAGGCTATGGTTTCCAATATTTATGCAATATTTCAGATACTGGTTTTTTATCTACGCTTGAAGGAAGGAAATGGCAAACTGCTTATTTAGATGGAACATCCAATGTTTCAAGTTCTGAAGAAATGTTGGAATGTCTAGAAATATTTAAAAAATGGCGTGATATTGGCATGTTAAATGGCGATGGTGATCCACTAAATGATAATAATACTAGAGATATGATGGCTGAAGGCAATACTTTATTTATGATTGGCTCTTCAAATGGTATTGTTGGCAATGATGAATTAACTGATGAATTTTCTATTATGCCTTATTTATCAATGGATGGTGATCAAAACACTTATGTTATGACTGTTGATAGATATTATGGAATCAATAAGAAATTATCTGAAGAAGGAAATGAACAAAAATTAGAGGATGCCCTAAAGGTCATGGAAGTCTTATCAACTCAGGAAGGTATGCGTGCTTTAATGGGTGAATCTAGATATAAGTCTAGTTTGCTTCCTTTAAAGGATTACGAAGTTCCTGAAGATAATTATTATGTTTCTGTAAAAGAAGATATTGATAGTGGTAATACTGCTCCTTTAATCTATACTGGATGGGAAAATTGCGCTGTTGAAGTTGGTAACGCTGCTCTAGATTTTATTAAAGGTGAAGGTGAATTATCAGATATTATAAGTGCATTTGATGATAATCAAGATAAGGTTGTTAATAATACGCCAGATGTATATTGTACAGTAAGTGAAGAAATGAGTTATGAAGATGTGGCAAAATTAGTTGGCATTAGCTTTGGCAAAGCTGCTAATGTTGATATTGCGCTAATTTCACTTAACAAGTTTATTGAAGGTGGACCTGATAATCAAAATACTATTGGTGTTTCACGTAAATTATTTAAAGGTCAAATTGTTAGTGAACAAACTATTTCTAGTTTTGTGCCAACTAGTTGGTCTGGAACTATTCAAGTTATGACTATGAGTGGCAAGCGTATTAAAGAACTAGCTGAAATAGGCTATGGAAGATATCATTTAGATGAAGCTTATCCTTATGTACTTGTAACTAGGGATGGCTTTGAAATAGATGATGATGAAACTTATAAATTTGTAGTATGTGCAGCTACTACAGAAGTTGGCGAAGAAGGTAATGTTGAAGATACTGGCCTTAATGGTTTAAAGGCGGTAGAAGATTATTTAGCTGATTATGATGTTATTTCAGCTGATGTTTTAAAGTGGGAATAATTTGATGAAAAGTAATGGAAAGAAAAAGGCAATACTTATTTCAATACTAATAGTATTGGTTTTTGTGATGGGTATTTCATTTTTCTTTCATTACTACAACAAATATATTGATGATGTTCTTTATAAAGAAAGACTAAATCAAATGAAGGAAGTTACATCTCAACTTTTCACAGGTGTTGACAATATTGTAAAAATTAAATGGGATGAAGCTAAGCAACAATGTACTAGCCTTGAGTTATCTAATCCATCTACTTTAGATGAACTTTTTGAGCACATGAAAAGTGAAAGTTACATAACAGAGACTGAAGCTAATCAAAAAGAAATTATCGCAATTGATAGTACTGGTAAATATTATACAAAAGATGGTTCTAAAGGATTACTTAGGGAAATAGAATATATTGAATCAAATAAAGAAAAAGTAAGTTATGTTTCTAATTCGATTTCAACTGGTCAAAATTCTATGGTTTTCTTATATAAACTAGATACACCAATTACTTTATCTAGTGGTGATAAACAAATAGATATTATCTATTTTGGCATAGGCCAAAATATGAGTGAACTAAGCGATTATTTTGCGTGCAAGGCATATGATAATACTAACAGTATATATGTTGTAGATAATAGTGGTTTAAAATTGTTTAGCAGCAGTAATGGTAATCAAATGCTACTTGGTTCAAATATATTTAGTGTTTTAAAAGATATGAATTATCTTCATGGCGATAGCTTTGATGCTACAAAAGAAACACTAGATAAAGATGGCGAAGCTTATTCTAATACAATGCTTGATGGTAAGGAGTATTACTATGCTTTAAAGAAATTGGCTAATGCTGAATGGACAATGATTTTTATTGTTCCATCTAGTTCGGTTGCGGTTAATACTGTTGTGCTTGTAAATAGCGTAAATACTATAATTATTACCTTTGGTGCGTTTATGATTCTATTTACCAGTGCAGTTGTTTTCTTTATGCTTAAGCAGCAACAAAAACAATCTCAAAAGAT
>CAVEWG010000002.1:0-23819 GCA_963619285.1 Oscillospiraceae bacterium
TGAACACTCGCTCAGGAACATATGTAACAAATCTTAGTGGCGAAATGGCATACAAATCATTTAGGCCATCATCGCTTCCACTAGAATGTCCTTTAGAAATGACTAACGATATTTTAAAGGAACTAATTGAAGCCAACAAACAAATCGCTATATTGGATTCTCTTTCTTCTCACATACCTAACATTAATCTTTTTGTATCAATGTACGTTAGAAAAGAAGCTCTACTATCATCACAAATAGAAGGAACACAATGCACTCTTGAAGATATTCTTAATCCTTTTATTGATACAAACGCCAATCAAGATGTTGGTGATGTTATAAATTATATAAGCGCAACTGAATACGCGCTAAAACGCTTAAAGTCACTGCCTCTTTGTAATCGTCTAATTAAAGAAATACACAACGTTCTTTTATCAGGAGTTAGAGGACAAGAAAAAAGTCCAGGAGAATTTCGTTATTCTCAAAACTGGATAGGAGGTCAAGGCTCAACATTAAAAAACGCACGATATGTACCCCCTAATCCCATTGATATGAATATAGCCATGGATAATCTTGAGAAATATATCAACTCAGAAGAAACAATTGATCCTCTTTTACAAATCGCATTGATTCATTATCAATTTGAAACTATACATCCATTTCTTGATGGCAATGGACGTATTGGCAGACTATTAATAACGCTATTTCTTATTGAAAGAAAAGTAATTTCAACACCAGCACTATATATTTCATATTATCTAAAAATTAATCGTATTGAATATTATGATCGTATGAGCCAAGTTAGAAATACAGGCAACTATGAACAATGGGTATTATTTTTCTTAAACGCAATTTCTAAGTCCGCAAATGACGCCATATCTACAATCGATGAACTAGCTAGTTTACACGAAAAAAATATAAAGTTGTTTGATGATATCCCAAAAAGGCAAAGAGAATATATTCTTAAAGTCTTTAACTATCTAGAATCTAATCCAATAATCGAAATAGGAAAAACCGCAAAAGCAATAAATATTTCATACAACACCGTATCAAAAGTTGTAAACATATTAATTGATGCAAAAATAATCGAACAGACTAGCAAAGTAGGTAGAACAAAAATATATTCATACAAAGATTATCTAAACATTCTAAGAAAAGACACATAAAAAGGCATTTTCATGCCTTTTTAATCATCTTATAAATTAACAATTAATGCCACAACAACCCCAAGAATTGCACCCATAAATACTTGTAAATGGGTATGGCCAACAAATTCTTTAAGAGATTCATCATCAAATTTAATGTTATTTAAGCTTTCAATAAATTGTGACATATCTTTGATAATCTTAGCTTGTTTACCAGTTTCAAGTCTTACACCCGAGGCATCATGCATTACTACAATTGCCACAACCGCCGCAAGCGCAAACAATGAAGTATTAAAACCATCAATTAGGCCAATAGATAAAGCGGTTGAACTAACTACAGCCGAATGGCAACTAGGCATACCACCATCGCCAAGCAATCGTTTAAAATCAATTTTCTTATAAACAATTGCGTGTGTAATCGTCTTTAAAATTTGTGCGCTTAGCCAAGCTATAAATGCCGTAATAACAACTTTATTAGAAATAAAATCTTGCAACATTTTACCTTCTTACATATTCATATTCATTTTTGATATTGCCATCAACATCTTTCCAAATGAACTTATTATTCTCAATAATCATATAACCATGATGTGAGTTTTCCTTAGGAATTGTGATTGAACCTGGATTCATATAAACATAATCATCATGAACATCAATCTTAGGAACATGTGTATGACCACATAATAATATAAAATCATTATTCATAAGGGGTGGATTATTATCACACTCATGATGACCATGACACATATACAAAGTAAAGTAATCGGTCTCTAGAATCACATGATCTGTAAGCACTGGAAAATCCAAAACCATTTGATCAACTTCTGCTTCACAATTTCCTCTTACACAAACAATATCTTTTTTTAAGGGATTTAATAATTCAATTACGCCCTTTGGTCTATATTCATAAGGCAAATCATTTCTTGGACCATGATATAAGATATCACCAAGAAGAAGTAATTTACTAGCTCCTTCTTGTTTATAGATATCAACTACTTTTTTAGCATAATATTCACTTCCATGAATATCGCTAGCAACCATCCACTTCATATTAACTATTAATCGTTCCCTTTACATCTGTAAGCTTATTTGAAAGTTCTGTTTCAATCTTTCTAAGCTCAACTTGGGCAGCAGCTCTTTTTTCTCTACCTTCAGTTTGAATCTTTTGGACTTCTTCTAAAGTTTCGATAAGCTTCTTATTAGTCTCAGTTAAAGTCTCAATATCAACGATGCCTCTTTCAGATTCCTTAGCTGTTTCAATAGTAGCCATCTTAAGATTTTCAGCATTTTCCCTAAGCATCTTATTAGTCATCTCAGTAACTTCATTTTGAGCCTTAGCAGCATCCTTAGAATGAGAAATACCTAACGCAATAAGCATTTGTGACTTCCATAAAGGAATTGTATTAACCAAAGTTGATTGAATCTTTTCAACCATCAAAGTATCGTTGTTTTGAACAAGTCTAATTTGTGGACCTGTTTGAATAGAAACAACCCTAGTTAACTCTAAGTCATGTAACTTCTTTTCAAAACGATTAACCGCATTAGATAAATCATTAGCCTTTTGAGCATCCTCAGGATCACCTGTTTCCTTAGCCTTTTGTAAAGCGGCCTTTAAATCATTGTTCTTAACTTCATCAAGTTTCTTATAACCAGCAAGAATATACATCGTAAGTTCTTTTTGATTAACAAGATTCTTTTCATACAATTGATCAAGTAAATTAATATCCTTTAATAAAGTAACTTGATGATCCTCTAAAATCTTAACAATCTTATCTACATTAGTTGAAGCGCTATCATACTTAGTCTTTAGATTCTCTACACTATTAGCTGACTTTTTGAATAACTTATCAAAGAAACCATCTTCCTTTTCATTGACATTAAAATTCTTTAATTGTTTAACCAATTCCTCTAAAGTATCGCCTACAGAATCCAAATCCTTAGTACGCACATTCTTTAGAGTTTGTTCAGAGAAATCAGCGACCTTATTTTGAGCAGCAGCACCATATTGTAAAACCGCATTAGCCTTAGTAATATCGATTTGTTTAGAAAAATCCTCTACTTGTTTCTTCTCTTCATCGCTTAATCCATCGGCAGTAACTCTAGATGCCAAAGCTTCTTCTTCGCTTACCTTTTCATCTTGGGTAGCAGTCTCTTCTTGATTAACTTCATTATCTAAAGTTAAAACGATTTTGTCTTCTTGTTTTTCTGACATATTTTCTCCCTCTAGTCTTTCTCTAAACAATCAATCAATTCTAATATTCTATTTAAATCATCAGTTCCATTATAATGAATAGCGATTTTCTTATTATCTAATTCAACAGAGGTTTGAAACTTATCCTCAAGATTTTTTCTAACACTTTCCATATAAGGATCAACAGGCTTTTCGCTCTTCTTTTTTACTTCCTTTTTCTTAGAAAGCTTCTCAACATCTCTAACCGTTAAATCATCTTTAACAATTCTATTTGCGACTTCAACAATCTTATCTTCATCATCAAAAGCTAATAATGCCTTTGCGTGTCCCAAAGAAATCTTGCCATCATTTACTAACTTTCTAACAGAAGAAGGAAGCTTAAGAATTCTTAAACTATTTGTAATATAAGCACGTGACTTACCAACTTTTTTTGATAATTCATCTTGAGTATAGTCCAACTTTTTAATGATGTTTTCATAAGCCTCAGCTTCTTCAATTGGTGTAAGATTTTCTCTTTGAACATTTTCAAGTAAAGAAACCTCCATCATATTGGCATCATCAAAATCAACAACCATAGCTGGAATTTCCTTTAAACCAGCCATCTTAGAAGCCTTAAGTCTTCTCTCCCCTGCAATAAGTTCATATCCTTTTAATGACTTACGCACAAGAATTGGTGTAAAGACACCTTTTTCCTTGATAGAAGCACTTAAATCCTTAAGAGCGTCTTCATCAAAAATCTTTCTTGGTTGATAAGGATTGGGACGAATTTCGCTGATTTTAATTGTATGCTTATCGCCCTTAACTTCACCATTGCCCTTTGATATTTCATCTAATACCGAATCAATATCATCACCAAATATTTCACCAAGACCCTTTCCTAGTTTCTTAGCCATTTTCCTTTACCTCTAATTCATTATTATCAATAACTTCTTTAGTTAAAGCCACATAAGCCCTAGCACCTTCACAAGCCATATCATAATCATAGATTGACTTGCCCATGCTTGGAGCCTCTGATAACTTAATATTTCTTGGAATATAAGTACGATATGCCTTTTCCTTAAAGTGTTTTCTTACTTCACTACTTACTTCACTACTTAAATTAGTTCTTGCGTCATACATTGTAAGTAAGACACCCTCTATCTTTAAATTTGGATTAAACAACTTTTGTACAAGTCTAATTGTTTGTAGCAGTTGGGTAACACCCTCTAATGCATAATATTCACATTGTACTGGTATAATTACCGAATCAGCTGCTGTTAAAGCGTTTGTGTTTAAAAGACCCAAACTAGGTGGACAATCAATAATAATAAAATCATAGCTATCTTTAATCTTATCTAATAGTATCTTTAATAATTGTTCACGGTTTTCGCTAACTTTGGCAATCTCTAAATCAGCACCTGCTAAAGAAATATTAGCGGGCAAGATATCTAGAGGTGGCTTCTTTAAAGACTTAATACAATTAGTAATATCACTATCGCCCAACAAAGCATCATATATTGTTAAATCATCAAGTGCCACTTCATGTCCTACACCTTGGGTTGCGTTACCTTGAGGGTCAAAGTCTATTAATAAAACTTTCTTTGAAAGATATGCTAGACCAGCTGCTAAATTAATAGAAGTAGTAGTTTTTCCTACTCCTCCTTTTTGATTTGCGATCGCAATAACTTTTGCCATAAAACCCCCTTATTTCTTAAATCTAATAGTGATCTTTACATTATCACCATATTCTGTTACTTGATAATTTGCGTCAATTCCCGATTTCTTAACCATATCATAGGCCTTATTAATCGTATTGATACCAATTTGTACATTACTTGAAATACCTAAAGAATGTCTATTTGTCTCTAGTAATTCCTTTATATATTCCTCAGTCTTAGAAACATTATAGTCTCTTTCAATAATCGTATTAAACACTTCTTCAAGCCTATCTTCTGGAACCTTTAATAAAGCACGTGCATGTCTTTCAGTAATTCGGCCATGACTCAAAGCGTTTTTAACATAATCAGGTAATTTCAACAATCTGAGCTTATTAGCAACCGTAGATTGTTTATAACCAAGTCTATCCGCAAGTTCATTTTGCGTAATATCCTCATTTTTCATAATACGAGCCATCGCCATAGCCTGTTCAATCGCGTTAAGATTTTCTCTTTGAATATTCTCAATTAAAGAAAGCGTAGCACTTTCTTCATCAGACATATCATATATAACAGCTTTTATTTGTTTATCACCATTATATAAACAAGCTCTATATCTTCTCTCGCCCGCAATAAGCTCATACTTATCATCTATCTTTCTAACACTTATTGGCTGTAGTAGTCCATTTTCCTTAATGCTTAATGCCAAAGACTTTACAGTATCATCGTAAAACTCAAGTCTAGGTTGACTCTTATTGGGAACTATTTTATCTATATCTATATTTACTATTTCACTCATAATGGTCTTTGTTTAATTATACTATATTTTCTAGGCAATTTTTTTGGTGTAGCCCCCACCTTCTTAAGTAAGCCAATAACTCTAAGCGAACCATCACTTAAAGTGTGTTCTAAAACTTTTTCGCATTCAAAGTTCATTTGTTTAAAAGCACTTTTCGCATCATTGATTTCGCTTTCACCACTTAGTCCTCTTAAAGCGATAAAGTAGCCATCTCTTTTCACCAAAGCACCACATACTTCTATCAACATATTTAGATTACTAACAGCTCTAGCTGTCACAAAATCATATTCTTCTCTATGTATCAAAGAATAATCCTCACCACGTGTATTAATTACTTCTATATCTTTTAAACCCAACTTTTGGGTAAGTTCATTTAAAAACACACATCTTTTCTTAATTGGTTCAATTAATATTACCTTTAAATTAGGATAGGCAATCTTTAAAACCACACCTGGAAAACCAGCACCTGTTCCTACATCTACTAGTGTTCCCTCAAGTTTAACATCAAAACTCAATAATAGAGAATCATAGAAGTGCTTATCTAATACTTCTTCATATTCAGTTATGGCAGTCAAATTAATTTTTTCATTGTATTCTTTTAGAAAACTTGCATACAAATCAAATTGTTCTATTTGTCTATCGCTTAACTTCAAATCATTTGAAGCTAACTTATCAATAAATTCTTGTTTTGTCATAGATATATTATACAAGTCTTTTCTCATATCCACCGGATACATCTTCAACATTTGTGATAATTATAAATGCATCCTTATCAAGAGTTCTTATTTTCTTCTTTAATTCATTTACTTCATACTTAGAAACAACCGAAACCAATACCTCAGTTTCATTATTTGTATAAGCACCCTTACCAGTCCAAGTTGTAACACCACGTCTATTGTCTTTCATGATCATTTCTTTAACTGCCTTATTTTTAGTAAAAATCATTAGGGCAACATCAATGTTTTCAAGATGGCCTCTGTCTACCATAAACGAATAAACAAAAGCCTGTATTATTGAATATATCGCAACCTCAATGTTGAATAAAATTGCACATAGAGTATATAAAACACAATTAAAGTAGAAACAATACTTACCAACAGTAATCTTTGGATGACTTAAGGCAACAAACATGCCTAATATATCATTGCCACCACCTGATGCTTTATAGACTAGAATTCGGGAAATCGCAAAACCACTAATTGTCCCACCAACCACAATGCTGGCTAGTTCATCATTGATTGGTGAAGATTCAAATAGAATTGAAAACGCAATTGTTTGTACTGCAACAGACACTATAGTCTTATAGACAAACTTTTTATTTAATACTTTTAAAGAGATTATTAATAAAGGAATATTAATTAATAAATTAGCTATACCTGTTAAATCAAAATTAACATTAATATGTAATATATTTATTAAAAATGTTCTTATAAGTTGAGCTACACCAATGATGCCACCATTATATAGTCCAAAGGGAACTATAAATAAGTTGCAGCTTAGCGCAAACACAAAGGACCAAAAGGCAATCAATAAATAATCTTTAACTTCATTTTTCACAATGATAATTCTACCACTTATATACTCTTATATTTATGTAAACGCTTACTTGTTAAAACTTTAACAAAAGTTGTTGACAAATTCACAAATCGTTGTGATAATTTTGACAAGTGAGGTATTTTAAATGGAAAAAAGCGTTGAAAAAGAAGTCAATTCCTTGGTTGAAAAAGCCAAAAAAGCTCTAGTAGATTTTGAAGAATTAGACCAAGACAAAATTGATTACATCGTAGCTAAAGCAAGTGTTGCAGCACTAGACCAACATGGTAACTTAGCAAAACTAGCAATCGAAGAAACAGGTAGAGGCGTCTTTGAAGATAAGGCAACTAAAAACCTATTCGCTTGCGAATACATCGTAAACAATATGCGTCATCAAAAAACAGTTGGCGTAATTAAAGAAGATGAAGTAGAAGGCATGTCATATATAGCTGATCCAGTTGGCGTAGTATGTGGTATTACACCCGTTACAAATCCAACAAGTACAGCAATCTTTAAATCATTAATTTGTTTAAAGACAAGAAATCCAATTGTGTTTGCCTTCCATCCAAATGCACAAAAAAGTTCATCTGCTGCTGCTAAGGTAGTATATGAAGCAGCTGTTAAGGCAGGCGCTCCTGAAAACTGTATTCAATGGATTGAACATCCAAGCATGGACGCAACTAGTGCCTTAATGAATCATCCTGATGTCGCAACAATTTTGGCAACAGGTGGTAACGCCATGGTTAAGGCAGCCTACTCATGTGGTAAGCCTGCGCTTGGTGTTGGTGCTGGTAATGTTCCTGCTTATATTGAAACAACAGCTAACTTACGACAAGCAATCAACGATGTCGTTATGTCTAAGACTTTCGATAATGGTATGATTTGTGCTTCTGAACAAGCAGTAATTGTTGATCAAGAAATCTATGATGACGCTAAAGAATTGTTTAATAACTATAAGGTACATTTCTGTACTTCTAAGGAAAAGGAATTGCTAGAATTATCTTTATTTGGCGTAAAGGGCTATTCAAAAGATGTTAATAACGCAAAGCTTGATCCATGGGTTGTAGGTAAACCTGCATATGAAATCGCAAAAAGAGCAGGTTTTGAAGTAAAAGAAGATACTTCTATCTTAATTTGTGAATGTAAAGAAGTTGGTCCAAACGAACCATTAACAAGAGAAAAACTTTCTCCAGTACTTGCAATGTTAAAGGCTAAATCAATCGAAGATGGCTTTGATAAGGCAGAGGCAATGGTTGAATTTAATGGTTTAGGACATACAGCTGTTATTCATACAAGTAATGATGAATTAGCTGTTAAATATGGTGAAAGACTAGAAGCATGTAGAATTTGTGTTAACTCTCCTTCTTCTCTTGGTGGTATCGGTAATATCTATAATAGTATGATTCCTTCTCTAACACTTGGATGTGGTTCTTATGGCCATAATTCAGTAAGCGGTAACGTAAGTTCTATTAATTTATTAAATATCAAGAAAGTCGCAAGGAGAAGAAATAATATGCAATGGTTTAAGGTTCCTTCAAAGATCTACTTTGAAAGAAATTCTATCGAATATCTAAGAGACATGCGTGATGTACACAGAGTCTTCATTGTAACTGATAGATCAATGGTAGATTTAGGCTACTTAGATAAGATTACATCTCAACTTGATAAGAGAAGAAATCCTGTTCAAGTACAATTGTTCTGTGATGTTGAACCAGATCCATCAATTCAAACTGTTAAAAAGGGTTGGTCATTAATGGATGCCTTTAGACCAGATACAATTATCGCTCTTGGTGGTGGTAGTTGTATGGATGCTGCTAAGGGTATGTGGTTATTCTATGAACAACCAGATGTTGACTTCAACGACCTTAAACAAAAATTCATGGATATTAGAAAACGTGCATTTAAATATCCAGAACTTGGTAGAAAGTCAAAACTAGTTTGTATCCCTACTACATCAGGTACTGGTTCTGAAGTAACACCATTCGCTGTTATTACAGATAAAGTTGAACACAAGAAATATCCATTAACAGATTATTCCTTAACTCCTACTGTTGCGATTGTTGATCCATCACTTACTATGTCTTTGCCAGCAAAGGTTACTGCTGATACAGGTATGGATGTCTTAACTCACGCAACTGAAGCATATGTAAGTACTTTGGCAAATGATTTCACTGATGGTTTATGTTTACAAGCAATCAAGATTGTCTTTGAATATCTTCCAAGAGCTTATAGAAATGGTAAACAAGATCCTGAAGCTAGAGAAAAGATGCATAACGCAAGCTGTCTAGCTGGTATGGCTTTTGCCAATGCTTTCCTTGGATTAAATCACTCAATCGCTCATAAGATTGGTGGTGAGTATCACGTTCCTCACGGTCGTGCTAACGCTATTCTTCTTCCATATGTAATTAGATACAATGGTACTCGCCCAAGTAAACCTGGTGTATGGCCTAAGTACAATTACTATAAGGCAGATGAAAAATATGCTGAACTAGCTAAGGCAATCGGCCTTAAGTTTAACACGGTAGAAGAAGGTGTTAGAGCTTATGCTGATGCTGTTTATAAATTAGGTAAAGAAGTAGGCATCGACATGTCGTTTGCTGCTCAAACCGATTGTGGCGAAAAAGTATGGATGGACAATAGAGAAAAGATGGCATATCTAGCATATGAAGATCAATGTTCTCCAGCTAACCCAAGAGTTCCTATGATTAAGGATATTGAACAAATATTAACTGATTCATATAAGGGAACATACAAAACTTTAGAAGAAGAATCTAAAACCCCCGTTAAGAAATCTTCTAAAAAATAAAGCCTAAATTAGTAACTTCATTAGGCAAAGAGCTTAGAAATCTAAGCTCTTTTTTGTTAGCACTTTTTAACAAAAAATACAATAGTTATATATTTCACAATAGCAGTATAATTAAAAACGGAGGAAATAATTAATATGAACAGATTTGTCTTAAACGAAACTTCTTATCATGGTGCAGGCTGTATTAGCGTAATTCCTGAAGAATTCAAAAACAGAGGCTTTAAGAAAGCATTTGTTGCATCTGACCCTGATTTAGTTAAGTTTGGTGTAACTGCTAAAGTTACTGATTTATTGGATAAGGCTGGTATTGAATATCATTTATATTCAAACATCAAACCAAATCCAACTATTGAAAACGTAAAAGAAGGTGTTAAAACTTTCAAAGAATGTGGTGCTGATTGTATTATCGCAATCGGTGGTGGTTCTTCAATGGATACTTCAAAGGCTATCGGTATTATCATCAATAACCCTGAATTTGAAGATGTTAGATCTCTTGAAGGCGTAGCTCCTACCAAGAAACCATGTGTTCCAATTATCGCTGTACCTACTACAGCTGGTACTGCTGCTGAAGTTACTATCAACTATGTAATTACAGATGTTGAAAAGAAGAGAAAATTCGTGTGTGTTGACGTACATGATATTCCAGTTTGTGCTGTTGTTGACCCAGAAATGATGTCCTCAATGCCCAAGGGCTTAACTGCCGCAACAGGTATGGATGCTCTGACTCACGCAATCGAAGGTTATACTACTGCTGGTGCTTGGGAATTATCTGATATGTTCCATATCAAAGCTATTGAATTAATTGCTAAGAGCTTAAGATCTGCTGTAAACAATGAAAAAGAAGGCAGAGAAGGTATGGCGCTTGGTCAATATATCGCTGGTATGGGCTTCTCAAATGTAGGTCTTGGTGTTGACCACGCTATGGCGCATACATTAAGTGCTTATTATGATATGCCTCATGGTAAGGCTTGTGCCACTTTACTTCCTACTTCAATGGAATTCAATGCTCCTGTAAGTGGTGAAAAGTATAGAGAAATCGCACGTGCTATGGGCGTTAAAGGCGTTGATGAAATGAGCCAAGAAGAATACAGAAAGGCTGCAATCGACGCTGTTAAACAATTAGCTAAAGATGTTGGTATTGAATGCACTTTAAAAGGTGTTGTGAAAGAAGAAGATCTACACCAATTATCAATTGATGCATATAATGATGCATGTCGTCCTGGTAATCCAAGAGAATGCACAGTTGAAGATATCGAAAAACTATATCGTTCATTAATGTAATTTAAAATAAGCAGGCCCTTCTAATTCAACTAGAAGGGCTTTTATTATGCTTTCTTAACAAGCTTATTAATTATATTTACTAGTTTATCAACATCCAGTGGCTTAGTAACATGTTCATTCATGCCAACAGCTAAACTCTTTTCAATGTCATCTCTAAAGGCATTAGCAGACATTGCTACTATCGGAATATTTTTATCTATCATTCTAATCTTCTCGGTAGCCTTATAGCCATCAAGTATCGGCATCATGATATCCATTAAAATAATATCATACTTGCCTTCTTCATATTTACAAACAGCTTCTTGGCCATTATATGCACAATCAACAATGGCGCCCTTGTCTTCTAAGAAGAACTTCGCGATTTCCATATTTAGCTCATTATCTTCAACCACTAAGATACTTATACCATTGATATTTTTGTCTTTCACTTCTTCAGTTTCATTATGAACAGTTAAATCAATCTTAAATGGAATATGAATTGTAAAAGTAGTTCCCTTATTAAGCTCGCTTTCAAAATCAATTGTTCCACCTTGAAGCTCAATAAGTTCCTTGGCAATAGGCATACCTAATCCAGATCCCTTATAGCTAGTTCTAGCATCATTGGCTTCTTGACTAAATGGTTCAAAGATATGTTTTTGATATTCTTCAGACATGCCGAGACCCGTATCCTTGCATATAAAAATAAAATTAGCGTTTTCTCCATCATCGCTTATTTCTTTACAAGTTAAATATATTTCGCCACCATACTTATTATATTTAGCCGCATTAGAAACAATATTCATAAGCACTTGTTGGAAATGAACACGTGATCCAATTAGATGTCTATGTTTAATATCTTTAAAATCACTATGTAGGGTAATACCGTTTTCAGCCCCGTATACCTTAATAATTTCACATGTTTCAGCTAATACTTCTTCAATATCAAATGACTTATTTTCAAGCTTTATTTCACCAGACTCAAGTTTTGACATATCAAGAATATTATTAACAAGTGCCAACAAGTAATTAGATGATGTCATAATCTTCTCACGACATTCACTTTGTTTATCTAGATCATTTGGAAAACGTGAGGCAATTTTAACTGTACCAATAATACCGTTAATAGGTGTTCTAATATCATGTGACATTCTTCTTAAGAAATTTGTTTTGGCGCTATTAGCCAATTCAGTTTCTTTTTTCTGTTCAATTAGTTCTCTATTGATTTTCTCAAGTTCATCATTGCGCTTTTTCTCTAACGCAACAACATCATCGATATTACGATAACCTAAAATTGCCTTATATTCATCTTCAACTCCCGTATCGATACGCGCATATCTTGCCTCATATTTTTGGTAGCCCTTAGGATTTGGAATGGTGTCAAATCTAATTGTATATATTTCATTTTGCATAAGTTCTTTCATTAAATTACTTGGGCTTAATTTATCTAAGAAATCAGGGAATGTATCATGTACAACAATCTTATCCCAGTTGTATTTATTCCAATTGCTTAAGCTCTTATAACAATCAACTTTGTCATCTATAAAAAGACTAGAAAAGCTATTTTCAGATATTTTAAATGGCGTAATCTTATCTTCTTTTAAATCGCAAATATAAACAGCCGCATATTCTTCAACAAGTGTTTCAATTGTAGCGTGATATTCATTTTCCATTTTCTTTTGACTATCAATATCGCTTATTAGTAATAGCACATTTGTGGCATTGTTTTTATCATCTCTTTTCTTGACGATGAATCTTATTTCACGCCATTGATTCTTATAAGATTTATATTCGGTAAATACAGTATTCTTATCTTTTAGTCTATCGGCTATTGTATGTAAATTTAAAAACTTAATTAATTTATCCTGATATTCAAGGCTGGCCATCCCCTTAAGTGATTCTTCAAAGTCCTTATTAACGTAACCCTTACGCTCAAGTATGGAATTAATAACATCGTTTCCTTTGATTTGTTCATACTCACCAGTAATCAAATCAATACGATAAATTGTTGCATACAATATGGAAATACCAGAAATAATTTCATAGTTTATTTCTAATTGTTTGTTCTTTTCAACTAATTCTTCATGTTCTTCTTTTAATAATTTGTTAGCCTTTTGTTCAGACTCTAATTTAAGTTCATTTTCCTTAATTGACATCTTTGAATAAAGATAAAAATCACTCATCCAACCAAAGACAATGATAAAGGTAATTAAAGCACATATAAAACCAAAGAAAAATTGCAATAGTATTTGACCATCTTGAGTGTAGATTAAATACTTAACAACACCCATATTAAGTTCTTTTAATTTAACCAGGCGGCTAGTAAAATGAATCACTGAAAAAGAAACAATTAATAAGAAAGTTGTTCCAAGTATTGTCCCATACATCTTGCCGCTTTTACGCATTTTATATTTACATATTGTTCTAAAACTATTTTTAACTTTATCACTTGAAAATAGTTTATATAACGCACAAACAATTATCACCGTTAAGGCATAGAAAACTATTCCGTTTATGATAAAAGAAAGCGAAAATGTAGAATCTACATTAAACAAAGCACGCACGCTCACCCATAAAAGCAAGCTATATATTGTTGTTGAAATAACTGTGATTATTGAAATACCAACATAGGGATTGTCGTGTTCTTTCTTAAAATAATAATCAAATATTAGCGCTGTTAGATAAGCGAATAGTAGCCTTGGTATTATTAATAATAATGAATTTATTGGATTGCCACTTTTAAATGGCGAAAAAATAAGATCTTGGTATTGAACCGCGGAAATCGTTGCCTTCCACATTGAAGTAAACGCAAAAATAAGAACAACTGGCAAACTACCTTTAAAGCCAAATAACATAGCAGCTACTATTACTAGAATATGTAGCGTAGTAATTGACATTGGTCTAAAGTCTAAGTAGCCAAAATAGGAAAAAGCTAATATAGCCTCTAGGCAAGTTAAAACCACAATAAGGTCTATTCTCTTATTTTTTAATAGTTCTTTTTGATAGAAGCTTCTAAAACTATTCATGTTTTTTATTTTATAACAGATTTGTACATCAAAATAAAATAAAAGCCCTTTTACACAAAGAGCTCTTATATTTAGTTTAAAACAATCGCGTTGATAGCTTCGATAATATCAACCACACCACTTCTAGCAACATAAGCATATGGTTTATCATCTACATATAATAGACAACTTGTTCCATCATACCTATAGAAATCCATCTTATATGTTGGATAATTTTCATTATCTAGATTTAAAGTAATTGATACTTCTTTTTGACTAGAACTTGTATCACTTGTGAAGTTATCAACATCAAATGAAGTAATCGCGTTTCTAAGTGTTGTTAATTCTATTTCCTCATCATTGTACTTATAAGCATCATTATCTTTTGTGAATGTATAAGTATTGCCATCTAGCATAACATCAATCGAAGTAACACTATCAAAGTCACCGGGGAATACTTCTTGATGTCTTAAGTTGTTGTATGAATTACTTATTAAAGTTTCATACTTAGTGCTAGAAAGTGAATAGATAATTTTAGAATCGCCTACTCTAATATATCTAGTTACTGAATCGGCGTCTTTTTCATCATCAGAAGCGTTATTATATTTTTCTAGTTGTTCAACATTTGAAGAAACGTATAGATTTAATTCTTGATTTTCTTCTCCATCGTTTGAAGTATAGCCAACAGTTATTGTTAGCTCAGGATTATCCAAGCCAAATTCTTTTAATTGTTCGTCTGTTACATCGTAAGTAACGCAATTATATAAGTCTAAGTTTTTAATTGTTGACATATAATTATTGAACAATTCATTATCTAAAGATTTTCCATCAACAAAGTATTTATCCTCGCCTGATAAGCTAGTGCGATCTTCTTTTGTGATAGTGTAATTTTCATTTCCCTTAAATGTAAGTGATGTTACTTCACTCATTGAAGGCATTTCATCATTTAGTATTAAAGAACTTAGTTGAATATTGTAACTATCATATGGATCACTAGCAGCCAAGTATACATTGCCATCGCCAATGTCAACATAACGCTGAGAGTCCATCTTCGACACATCACCAAGCTTTATAGTATAGCTATCATCATTTGCTACGATGTCTATTGTACATGTTGGGTTTGATAAACCATATTGAGAATAATCAGTTACATTTTCGATAACATAAGTAGATGAAAATGATTTAAATAAGCCTAATAAATCACTTATTTTTGTTTCGTCTAATGGGAAGTTGTTGTCATCATCATAAGACCATGTTTCATTCTTGGTAAACGATAAAGTATTTTTATTAACTGTCCAAGAAAGACTAGTTACATCACTTGGATTTATTTCAAGCACTACTTCACCATTAGTTTTGATATCTTCTTTCTTTTCCTCGGTATTTGAAACAATTAATGTCGCAACACAAACCACAACAAGTATTGTAAGTAAGATATATATTTTCTTTTTCTTAGGCATGTTTTCTTCTCCTATCTATTACTGTCGCTATTCCATATAAGACAAAGACAGCAGGAATAATGCCAATCATCCAAGTCTTTAAAGTTGAAGAAGCAGAATCAGAAATAGTTAAGTAATTATAATTCAAACTCTTACTGCTAATAGAGATAGCATCTTCTTGGTCAATTAGTTCAGATAAAGCATTAACAGCTAAATTCAAATTGGCACCAGATGAATATGAATTATAGACATCCTCTAGGAAATAACTAGAGGCAAACCAAATTAACTCACCGTCATTATTTGTGTTAACGGAAACAGCCAAAGAGAATAAGCCATCAATATCGCCATCTTCTTTATCATAAGTTGTTAGATTATAACCTGCTACCTTACTAAATGAAGT
The DNA here is from genome assembly GCA_963619285.1 of Oscillospiraceae bacterium. Classification (GTDB taxonomy): domain Bacteria; phylum Bacillota_I; class Bacilli_A; order Erysipelotrichales; family Erysipelotrichaceae; genus Colivicinus. The sequence continues at coordinate 16,186 of CAVEWG010000002.1, forward strand.
AGAAGATGATTTTAGTAAAGACGTAGCACTAGAACTATTTGAAGTATCTAAGCCACTAGCTAGCGGGAATATCACATAATAATTTTCATTTATTAATGGCGTTGTAATATCACTAGTTTCAAGTGTTGGAAGTAACATGTAAGGTTGAGAGAACGTATAGTAATTTCTATCGCTTTCAATCACAATACCTTCAACGCTTTCTACTCCATAATTTTCTAGTACACTATATAGATTTGTTAATGTGCCATTGTTTGTTGGACCTGCACTCACAAATAATTTGCCACCATTATTTAGATAAGTTATCAACATTGAAGCTTCTTCATCTGAGATATCACTAGTTGGTGCATATATCATTAAACAATTGGCGTCGCTTGGAATTTCATCAATATTAAGCAAAGACAAAGATTCTGTTTCAATATTCATCTTGCTTATTTGTTTGGAAAATTCACTAGGTAGTTCACTTTCACCATGTCCTTGTAAGTAATAAATCTTAGGATTGCTATCAGAAGTAACATAAGATATTGCTGAAGTTAATGCACCTTCACCATCAAATGAATAAGTATATGAATAAGTAGAATAGTCTACATCAGTTAAGTAAATATCGCTGTAAGCTATATATCTATATTTATCACCACATTCAACAATTAAACTGTTATTGGCAACATCATCGCTTGTATAAGTTGATGTAAATGTTGGATAAGTATCAGGATTTTTCTTCACTACATTAATATGACTGGATAAGCTTTCATATTTATTTAGTAAGTTTTCAATAACACTATCTTCTTTATCAGCTTGCACAACCCAATACACCGTTACATCTTTATCAAGAGCATTTACTACAACTTTAGTAGCACTAGTTATTGAATATAGTCTAGAAGAACTAATATCATAGTTTGTCATTGTGCTAGGTAATTTGGAAAATAAAACATTTATCATGACAAGAATCGCTAAGACAATTACACTGATTGTAATTGTGTACGATCCACCTTTTAATGCGACTTTAGAACTTTGTTTATTAAACATTAGTTGTACCTCCTTTTTTCAAGAGATTGTACTGTTAAGAAATTTCCAAAAATTATTATTGATAAATAGAAGACAATGCCTGATAAATCAAATACACCATTAACAAATGTTTTAAATCTATTAAACAAAGATAGCTCTTTCATAATATTTGGAAGCAAATTAGTAAATGTACTATTAAAGAAAATAAAGGCAATTACTACAAGTACAATTAACACCACACCAGTAACACAAGCTGCAATATCGTTTTTAGTAAGAAGTTTTACAACTAATGCCAAAGCAAGTGAAACAACCAGCAAGGCAATAAGCGCACCTGTTGTTGTACTAGATACTTGTTCAGATAATGTAACACTATAATAGTTAAATAAGAAGACAACAATTGAAATACCTGCCGCAAATCCTTGGTTATCAGTTATTGATGAAATAAACATACCTACCGCAATTAGTGCTGCACCCATCATAAAGAAAGCGAATAGCGAGCCATATGATGTTGGCAAATATACATCACCATATTTAGAGAATATATATGGATATATCGCAATAACCAGTAATGGCAATAAGTACATTACAGTTAAAGAAAGATATTTTCCTAGTACAATTTCCCATGTTTTAAGTGGTAAAGAATATAACAATTGATCAGTCTTTTGTTTTCTTTCTTCCGCAAACACTTTCATAGTAAGTAATGGAATAAAGACAACAAGACCAATACTTACAAAGTTTAGTACATATTCAAAGTTAGCAACTGATGCTTGTATGTTATAAAGCATAGCTCCTACACCTACAAATAATAATAGTGCTGCACAAAACAAATATACTGTCAAAGAATTAAAGGCACTTCTTATTTCATGCTTGAATATCGCTATCATTTACTTCTGCCTCACTTTCTTCATTGCCGCTTTCAGTTAATTCTAAGAAGACATCTTCTAGATTAGCCTTATTTGTGTGCATCTCAAATACCGCAACGTCTTTTTTCGCAAAGCCAATTGTAATATTGCCACATACTTCTTTTGAATCTACTTCATTATTTAAAGTAACTTCTACTGAACTACTGTCGTTTTTATTAGTTACGTTAAAGCTCTTTATTCCATTAATGTTAGATAATACAGTTGCAATTTCTTCTTGACTAGCTTTTACTTCAAAGACGATGCCGCTTGATGTCATCATTAATTTTTCTAGATTATCCGGTGTATCAAAGGCTACTAGTTTTCCTTTTGAAATAATTAATACTTCCTCGCATACCGCTTGTACTTCAGACAAGATATGCGAACTCAAAATAACAGTATGCTCTTTTCCTAGATTCTTGATAAATTCTCTTATTTCAATAATTTGAATTGGATCTAGACCTACTGTTGGTTCATCTAAAATAATTATTTCAGGATTGCCTAATAATGCTTGAGCTATGCCAACACGTTGTTTGTAGCCCTTAGATAGTTTGTTTATTATTCTATCTTTTACATCGTTTAGTCCAACTTTATTAATCACTTCACTAATTTGATTCTTTAGATTTTCACCTTTTACACCTTTTGCCTCACCAACAAAAGTTAAGTATTCAACTACTGTTTCATTTAAATAAAGTGGTGGTTGTTCAGGCAAATAACCAATTAATCTTTTTGCGCTTTCTGGTTCTTGTAAAATATCATGACCACCTATTTTAACTGTGCCTTCAGTAAGTGAAAGACACCCAGTTAAAATATTCATGGTTGTTGATTTCCCTGCACCATTTGGTCCAAGCAAGCCATATACGTGTCCGTCTTCAATTTTGAAAGACAAATCATTTACAGCCAAGAAGCCACCATAGTACTTGGTCAAATGTTCTACTTCAATCATTAAAATACCTCCTAATCTTGTATCTTAATGATTCTAGTAATCCAACTTAAAATGAACTTGAAAAAAACTATAGTTCGATTATAAATTTCAGTTTATCTTCACATTGCTTGGCATATATTTTGCCATTTAGCTTTTCTATTGTTGCCTTGGCGATAGAAAGACCAACGCCATTTCCGCTTATTGTATTAGAATGTGATATATCATTGCGATAAAATCTATCGAATAATTTATCAAGATCATCTATCTTTTCTTTACAAGTGTTTTCAGTACTTATTTGTATCTTCTTCCCTTTTTTGTGGGCTATTAAAATAATTTCATCATTAATCGGTGAATACTTGTTAGCATTATCTAATAAAATTGAGATACATTGTTGAAATGATTGTTTATCGCCTTCATAAGTTAAATTCTCTTCTATTGATTGTTTTAGTGTTTTACCATTAGCTTTATATAAAGAAATAAAGGGTTCACTGATTTCCCAAAGGGCATCACTTATTGAAAACATCGTTTTATTCATAAATGGTTTTTCTTCTTCAAGTCTTGATAAAGTAACTAGATTATTAATTAATTTAGATAATTTATTTGACTGACTTTGAATGTTTTGAATCCATTCATTATTTTCATATTCCATGTTCAATACATCAGCACTAGTTGATATTGAAGTTAATGGTGTTTTTAATTCGTGTGAAGCATTTGTGATGAATTGTTTCTGAGCTTCAATGTTTTTCATATATGGAGCAATAGCGTATTTAGAAAAGAAAGTTACTAAAAGAAATACCACTATTAAAGATATTGTGGCAATGATGATACTTATTATTAGAAGTGTTTTCATCATTTGAATTTCTCTTTCCGAATTTAGAAAGAGAATTATAGTTTCACTTCCATCAATCTTTTTTAAATAACGATATCCTTTGTAGTAACCTTTTGTATTATTACTTTCTTTTATTGTTTCTCCATATTGAAGAGCGTCATCATTTGATAAAGAAGCGATATAGTCTTGATAAAGATTTGTATTGCCTTCTTGATCGTATTCAATAGAAAAGAAACGTATCATGTATGGTACTTCTTTAGAGTATTTATCGATATTTTCAATTGGTGGCACATTATCTTCTGGAATGCCTTCTTTTGAAGCAGCATAAAGACTTTCTAAGATATCATCTTGTCCCGCTGTTGTTGACTTGTAGTTCCAAATATTAACAAAGCATGACAAAGAAAAAATAACAGCGAAGAAAGCTATCATGGCAAACATAATAAAGCGCCATCTTATCTTTTTTAGCATGTTATTTCCTCTAAAGCATAACCGGCTCCACGTATTGTCTGAATTTCAAGATTTGAATTTATTTGTTTTAGCTTTCTTCTTAAAAAGCCAATGTATGTCCATACAACATCGATGTCGGCATTACTATCAATGTCCCATACTTTTTCCATTAATAGTTCACTAGAAAATACTTTTTTAGGATTTCTTATAAACAATTCAAACAATTGAAATTCTTTATTATTTAATTTGATTTCTTCATCTTGCGTTTTTAATATGTAACTATTTAAATCTAATGTTGTATTGCCAATAGATAAAATAGAACTTATATAAGAATTACTTCTACGAGACAAAGCTTTTACACGAGCCAAAAACTCGTTTGCGTCAAATGGTTTAGGAAGATAATCATCTGCACCTGCTTCTAGACCATTTACTCTATCGCTTATTTCACTTTTGGCTGTAAGAAAAAGAACCGGTGTGTTTATGTCATTGTTTCTAATTGTTTTTAATACTTCCATGCCGCTTTTAATAGGCATCATAATATCTAAAACAATAACATCGTATGTTGTGTTTTCAATATAGTTTAAAGCACTTTGGCCATCGTATACTGAATCAACAGTATATTTATTTTTTTCTAGCATCACTTTAAGGGCTTTGTTTATCGTTACTTCATCTTCCGCAATTAGTATTCGCATAAGAATATTATTGCATCACTTACTTAAAATGAACCTGAAATTAAGCTGATATTTATAGCTTATCAATTAATGTTTCTGGATTCTTACAATGGCTTAAAGCGGATGACTTGTCAATAATTCCTTTTTTATATAAATCAAGAATGCTGTCATCCATTGTGATCATACCATTTCCTCTATTCAGCATTATTTGGTTATCAATTAAGTGTAACTTGTTTTCTCTAATTTGTGTTCTTATGCCAGGGCAAGTTTTCATGAATTCAAAACATGGATACATTTCGCCATCTTTACCTTTAATAAGTTGTTGGGCAATAACAGCTTGTAAAGTCATAGTAAGTTGAACTCTGATTTGTTCTTGTTGGTTTGGCGGGAAGATATCAATGATTCTTGATATCGCATCGCTGGCACTTGATGTATGAAGAGTTGATAAAACTAAGTGTCCAGTTTCAGCAGCAGTCAAAGCGACACTTACTGTTTCTAAATCACGCATTTCACCTACCAAAATAACATCTGGCGCCTCTCTTAAAGCTGCTCGCAAGGCCACAATATAGTCTTCTGTATCATGTCCTATCTCTCTTTGGGATACTATTGATTTACGATGTTTATGTAGATATTCAATTGGGTCTTCAATTGTAATGATATGATCATTTTTGGTTCTATTTATTTCATCAACAATGCATGCAAGTGTTGTGGATTTTCCTGAACCCGCGCTGCCTGTTACTAGCACAAGTCCCTTAGTTAAATTTGCAAGGTCTAAGATACTTGGCAAAATATGATTTTCTGTTGGATCTGGTAGATTAAAAGATACAACTCTAAGTACGGTTGCTAAAGAACTTCTTTGGCGATAGATGTTAACTCTAAAACGTCCAATGTTTGATAAAGAAAAGGAAAAATCATCTTCTTTAAGTTCTTTGAAGTCAACATCATTATTGTTGTCTAGTTTGTATATGTCTTCAATAAGCCTTAATGTATCAGCAGGCGTTAGTATTTCATCGTTAACTGTTTCGATATTCCCACTTATTTTAAACGCAAGTTGCGTACCGGCGACGATAAAAATATCACTGGCTTTTCTTTCAATTGCGCTGGTTAGAATTTCTTTTATTTCCATAATCTACCTCGTCATTTTAAAACACATCTATATTATATAAATACATTTACTTATAGCTATCTTTAAAATAATATCTTTCTTTTCTTGAACTATCTTTTCCATATTCAATGGCCCCAGTTGGGCAATAGCTTATGCAGGCCATGCAATGGGTACAATTGTTTTTCCATATAGGTTTATTGTCTTTTAAATTGATGTTATTTAATGGACATAGTGTTACGCATTTTTCACAGCCAATACATAGGTTTGTTACATAAAATTTTTTTGTGTTTACATACATTGGATAAAAAACATCATTAACTAAACTACTTTTTAATTTATCTTTTAAAGATGGACTATAAGTAGTTTCTTTATTATTAGAAATAATATATATGACATTTTTAATCACCGGCTTTGCCTTGGATACTATTTCTTTGGCTTGATCATTACTTGGTGTATTAAATAATGCGATATAGTTTTCAGGCGTTATTATTTCAAATGTACCTTTATGTACGAATCCTTTTTGTTTGCTTAACTTTTGATTATATTTATCAGCGTTGCCAATTTCACCGCCACAAGTCATTACATAATAGACTTCTTTTACATTATTAAAATTAGTATCTAATATCCACTTATATACAATTCTTGGAATACGCCATGCGTAGGTTGGTGTAACTATTATTAATTTTTCATTTACATCGATGTTAGTTGTATCACTATTTTTGATTCTACCATTTATATCAATTAAACTATCGTTTAAACTTTTGGAAATTTCTTCTGCAACATATTTACTGTTGCCTGTGCCACTAAAATAACAAATCATTTTACTTTCCTCTTACTAAAATGAGCAACCTTTTAGATTGCTCAAATTTTTTTAATATAGTTTTGCACCAGCTGGGATATGATTATCAACCATTAATAGGTGGAGCTTTTCATTGCCTTCTTCATGGTGTACAGCGCTTATCAGCATGCCACATGAATCAATGCCCATCATTGCGCGTGGTGGCAGATTTACAATTGCGATGCAAGTCTTGCCTGCAAGTTCTTCAGGTTCATAATATTCATGTATACCTGATAGGATAATTCTATCTTCACCTGTTCCATCATCTAGAGTAAACTTTAATAGTTTCTTACTCTTTTCAACAGCTTCGCACTTTTTGACTTTTACAGCTCTAAAGTCTGATTTAGAGAAGGTTTCAAAGTCTACAAAATCTTTAAATAACGGTTCTATTTCAACTTTGGAGAAATCGATTGTTTCTTCTTTTTCTTCATTATTAACAACCAGTTTCTTACGGTTATCTCCTCTTTCTTTCATTGTAGGGAATAAAATTACATCTCTAATTGATTCAGATTCAGAGAATAGCATCACCATTCTATCAACGCCATAGCCAATACCACCTGCAGGAGGCATGCCATATTCAAGGGCTTCAATAAAGTCCATATCTATATCGTTAGCTTCATCATCACCAAGTTCTTTAGCTTTTAATTGGTCTTCAAAACGTTGTAGCTGATCAATTGGATCATTTAATTCTGTATAGGCATTTGCGCATTCATGTCCTGAAATAAATAATTCAAATCTATCAACGAATCTAGGATCTTGTTCATTAGCTCTTGTTAATGGAGAAATTTCAATTGGATGACCATATAAGAATGTAGGTTCAATCAATGTTTCTTCTACATACTTTTCAAAGAACGCATTAATGATATGTCCAATAGTAAAGTGCTTTTCTACTTCAATATCATGTTCCTTTGCTAGTTT
>CAVEWG010000003.1:0-10172 GCA_963619285.1 Oscillospiraceae bacterium
GTAATAAGTGAGAATGGCATTACGACATTTACTGTTAAACTACCTAACAACTAAAGAAAAAGACTATCTAGAGTAGCATCTAAATAGTCTTGATTTTCTTATTCAGCTTGATAGCCATCTACACCTTTAAATGAACAATATCCATCATCGGCCATAACAGTACTACCATTTATTGCGCTTGCTTCGGGCAAAGACATCAACCATATCGCATTAGCGATTTCTTCAGGCATAATGATTCTGCCTTTCATATGTAACTTGGAACCAATTTCTTCGATTGGCTTATCAATCATTCCGGTCTTAACCCAACCTGGTGCCACTGACAATACTCTAATTCCATAAGGAGAAAGTTCTCTAGCCATGGCTTGTGTTAACATCTTAACGCCACCCTTACTAGCGTGATAGCCAATAGATTCAGTATTGGCCATAAAGCCATCAATCGATCCTACGTTAATGATTACACCACTTCTATTTTTAACCATTTCTTTTGCGACAAGTTGACTCAAATTAATAGTACCCATTAGATTAATATTAATGGTCTTGGCCACATCACTTAAATCTAGTTCTAAAAAAGATCCTCTATTTCCTACAACACCCGCAACATTGGCAAGCACATCAATCTTGCCATATTTATTTACTACTGTTTCCGCTACTTTTTTACAATCTTCTAATATAGATACATCAGCTTTAATAAAAGTAACTTCACCTATTAAAGATAGCTCATCTAGTGCCTGCTTATTTTCATGACGACCTAAGATAACTACTTTATCTTTACAAGATAAAAATTTCTTAGCAGTCGCCAGTCCTATCCCTTTTGTACCACCCGTAACAATAACAACTTGGTTCATATTAATTCCTCTTTTCGTAATTATTTTATATGATAACTATTTCACAAGATTATGGTTTATCTTAAATAGTTTAAAGGAAAACCTTTACACTTATATTGTCTTTTTGATACATTTAATACATGAACGATAGACAAATTGATTCTTTCTTAAAGATAGTTAAAAGTGGAAGTTTTTCCAAAGCTGCTAAAAATAATTACATTTCAGTTGCCGCCATTATTGAACAAATAGACAGATTAGAAGAAGACTTAGGATCTCCACTTTTTGAAAGAAGCGCTAAAGGATGTAAACTAACCAGCAATGGTGAAATATTTTATAAGGCATTCTTAGATATGAAAGATATCTATGATAATGCACTTAAACAAGTAAATGAAGGAAACAACAGCATCAATATTGGTGTTGCCTCTAGTCAATATCCACAAGTATTAATGAATGCGTGTAAGCAATTTCTTAAAAAGAATAAAGATATTTCTTTGCATTTTATCGAACTTCCATATAAGGAGCATCTAGAAGCTTTAAGAAATAAGAAAATTGATTTAACTATAATTGCTAAGCCAAAAGAAAATAAGCTAAATAATCTTAATTATCAAGAATTATGTATAGATACTTGTGCTTTTGGCATGAGTGAAACTAATAATCTTTCAAAAGAAAAACTAATTACTAAAAAGAAGCTAAATAACGCAACTATTCTATGTGGTGGATATGATTATATGGAAACATCATTTGAAGAAATGTTGAAAGATTGCAATGCTAACTTAAAAACTATTAATTCAGAATATACTTTAGATATTAAAGCTAACGCTAAATTCAATGATTCAATTATTGTCTTTCATAAATTGTGGACCGATAGTTATGCATCTTTTTTAAAAGTAATTCCATCAAATATTAACGCCGGTAGTGTTGGCATACTTACTAGAAAAGATTCTACAAATAATATTAAAAAATTAATAAAAATAATTAATGATTGTCTATAAAAAGAAAGGGATTCGAACCCAACAATATTATTATCTCATAATAAAAAATTAAATAATAGACTATTCATTTTTTGAATATTTGTTATATTAAAGGTGTAAAGATACTATCCAAGGAGGATTAAGATGAAGGAGATTCTACTAGAATTAATCTGAACCCTCATTCAATAGTCAGTCGTTGAATGAGTGATCTAAGGCTGATGAAAGGATGGATTATTATGAAGGAGATTCTACTAGAAATTTGTTAATCCTCACTTAATAACCAGTGTTAAGTGAGAGTATCAAAATGCTGGTAAGGAGGTATTAACATAAAGGAGATACTACTAAATTATTAATTAGCGAGGCTACATAAAGTAGCCTCGTTTTTAGTTTATCTAGTTTTTGAATTTAATAAATTATAGAAATATTCAGCAACATAATTAAGTGCTCTGTAACATGTTACTGCCGCAAAGACGAATACCAACATTAATAAGAAACATACACTTGAAATATGACTTATTGAGAACAAATCTTTCAAGAATAATATCGATATTACAAGACACAAAACATTTACTACAAGTACAACAATCTTTGACTTATCTAAAGGCTTAGAAATATACAACATAATCATAAAGCCAACTGTAGCCATAATCATGATACATACTGTTGAAACTTCTTCATTTGATATTGAAAATACTTGCCCACATATCACAAAGATACCAACACCAAACACATCAGTTAGTCCAGCTGGTAAAGCCTTTAATAATACATTACGAATAAACTTTCCCTCAATACGATTCTTGTTATCTTCAAGAGCCAACATAAAACCAGGAAGGCCAATTGTAAAGGCACTAATCAAAGATATTTGGTTTGGCACAAGTGGATAAGTGATAGTTAGTACAAGTGAGAAGACCGCCATCAACAACGAGAAGATATTCTTAACCAAGAATAAACTAGCTGATCTTTGGATGTTATTAACAACTCTTCTTCCTTCATAGACAACACTTGGCATATGTGAGAAATCAGAATCAAGAAGTACTGTTTGTGCAGCTCTTGTTGTAGCCTCAGCACCAGATGCCATCGCAATTGAACAATCAGCATCTTTTAAAGCCAAGATATCATTAACACCATCACCAGTCATCGCAACCGTATGGCCATTAGCTTTTAGAGCGTTTACCAACAATTGTTTTTGTTTAGGAGTGACTCTACCAAAGACACTGTATTTATCGCAAGCCATCTTAATATCATCATCACTTAAAGTAGAAGCATCTACATAATTTTCACTATCTTCAATTCCTGCTAAAGTTGCAATCTCACTTACAGTCTTAGGATTATCACCTGATATTACTTTAATCTTTACGCCTTGTTTCTTGAAATATTCAAATGTTTCCCTAGCGTTTTCTCTTATTTCATTTTTAATAACAACAAGTGCAATAGGAGTTACCTTAAAACGAGGATTTGAGCTCTCTGAATACTTATCACATTCGCCAAACAAGACAACTCTTGAACCATCTTTTGTGTATTGTTCAACAGTTAACTTTAATTGATCATATTTGGTCTTTAAGATAAATTCAGGAGCACCGAAAATATAATTGCCTTCTTTAAAAGAAACCATGCTATATTTCTTATCAGAGGCAAACGGCATCATCTTTAATACTTTAAATCCTTCAGCATTTACATCTTTTAGATACGCTCTTAAGGCTTCAATAGTTGCATTAGAATCAGTTATACTATCACTATATACTTTAAGTAATTCTTCAATATCATTTAAGTCGCCTTTTAAAGGAACTATTTCTTTTACTTCCATATCTGATTTTGTGATAGTACCTGTCTTATCAACACACAAGACATCAACTCTAGCTAATGATTCAATACTTTTCATATCATGCAAAAGAACTTTATCTTTAGAAAGCCTAATAGTACTAAGTGTAAGAGCCATTGTTGTTAAAAGATATAAACCTTCTGGAATCATACCAATTACGGCTGCAACCATAGAAACAATACTCTTAGAGAAAGTTTCACCATTTATAAAATGTGCTTGATAAAATAATGCGATGCCAATCGGAATAATCACAATACCAGCCCACTTTACGATTTGATTAATTGACTTAATCATTTCTGATTGGCCTTGTTTATTCATTGATTTAGCCTCTAGAGCTAACTTAGAGATATAAGATTCATCACCTACCGCTTCTAGACGACAATAACATTTTCCAGATACAACATAGCTTCCAGATAATAACTTATCATCTACTACTTTTTTAACACTGTCTTGTTCACCAGTTAATAAAGATTCATTTACTTGAACCTCGCCATCAATAAGTACAGCATCTGCGCATATTTGGTTACCCGCTTCAAGTAAGATAACATCATCTTTTACTAAGTCTTGTGAATTTACTTTGGTCAATATTCCATCTCTTACACAATTTGAAACAGGAACATTTAATAAGTTCATTTCATCAAGAATTTTCTTCGCTCTTAATTCTTGGAAAATACCAACACAAGTATTGATAATTACCACGATCATAAAAGCCAAACTCTTAAATTGTCCTGAGATAATAACCAAAACAGCCAATATCGTAAAAATTAAATTAAAGTAAGTAAAAACATTAGAGTAAACAATTTCTTTATTAGTCTTATCAGTCTTAACGTTTGAAATATTTGTTAAGCCATTGCCTGCTCTTTCACTTACTTCTTCACTAGTTAAACCTTTTATTTCCATATAACTTCCTTTTAAAAAAGGCTCATTAAGAGCCTTATAAACCAATTATAGAGCTGGTTCTAAATCAACATAGTTGATATCAGTAGGAGTTTCTCTACCGAATAAAATGATAAGAACAGTTGCGACTTGTCCTTGATCATTCATAGATTCAACTGTACCTTCCATACCAGAGAAAGGGCCAGATAAAATCTTAACTGTATCGCCAACCTTGAAACTAACTTCAACAGCTTTATCTGATTGACCGATTCTTCTAAGGATTGCTTCAATTTCAGGATCCTTAACTGGAATTGGTTTTGCACCACCACCAGAAGAACCGATAAATCCTGTAACACCCGGAGTATTTCTTACAACATACCAAGCTTCATCAGTCATAATCATCTCAACAAATAAGTAACCTGGGAAAATATTTCTAACTACTTCTTTAGTCTTTTCGTTTTTAACTTCGATTTGTGTTTCTTCCGCAACAACAATTCTAAATAAGTTATTAGAGATACCCATTGTTTCTAGTCTTTTTTCAAGATTGTCTTTTACTCTATTTTCATGACCAGCGTATGTATTGACTACATACCATTGTTTTTCATTTGTATCCGCCATTATCCAATTACTCCTATTAGTTTTAGACAAACTGAAACTAAGAATTGACATAGATAGAAGAACAACGCGAAGAAAGCAGTAAAGATAACTACTTGTACGCTGTTTGTTAATAAATCATTTTTCTTTGGCCATCTAATTTTAGAAATTTCCTTAAAGATAGCGCTTGGTGAGAACCACTTCATATTAAGCCTCCTTATTTGGTTTCTTTGTGCAAAGTATGCTTGTTGCATCTAGGACAAAACTTCATGAGTTCTAAACGCTCACTAGATCCTTGCTTATTCTTGTGTGTAGTATAGTTTCTTGATAAACATTCACTACACATTAAAATAGTTTTGTTTTTATCTTTCATAATTCTTTGTATTTAAAAAGATATTGGAACCAATATCTTCTTTAATATTATCACGCAACCAAATGGCACTGTCAACAACTTTTTGGCATAGACTATTACCCGCAATTATAATTTATTTCATTTATTATCGATTAGTTCTCTAACCGCTTTTTCTATGTCTTCTTCACTCATCTTGAATGTATCTTTTAAATAAGAGACATTACCAACTTCCCCAAATTGGTCAGGTGAACCCAAGCGTCTTAATAAACAAGGTGCATTTTCACTTAATACTTCTGATACTGCACTGCCCAAACCATTTATAACATTATGATTTTCTATAGTTATAATGGCACCAGTTTCTTTTGAAGCCTTAATAATTGCATCTTTATCAATTGGCTTAATGGTAAACATATCAAGTACTCTTACATTGACATTTTCTTTTGCGAGCATATCAGCTACTCTACATGCATCAGCCACACATATTCCGCTTGCGATAATGGTTGCATCGTTTCCTTGTCTTAATAGATTAGCTTTGCCGATTTCAAAAGTAGAATTAGGCATATATATTTGTTCAGCTTTTTTCCTAGATAAACGAATATAGAAGACACCATACATATCCTTCGTTTGCCTTAACATATCAGCCAATACATTAGAATCTGTTGGCTCAATTATTGTCACACCTGGTACACACCTCATCATGCCTATATCTTCTAAAGGCATATGCGTTCCACCATTTGAACCTGCCGTAATGCCGGGGTCTGAGCCAATTATGCGTACATTTAATTTTGCATACGCACAAGAAACAAACACTTGATCCATTACTCTTCTTGAGGCAAATGGGGCGAAAGTATGAGCAAAAGGAATTAGACCAGTGGCCGATAAACCGGCAGCAACACCAATCATATTTGCCTCTTGAATGCCACAATTAATTGTTCTATCTGGATACTTTTTAGAAAACTCTACCATCTTAATAGAATTCATAATATCCGCATCAAGATATACAACCCTATCATCTTTACTAGCTAATTCATCCATCACCTTAGCGAAGACTTGACGCATTTCTAATTCTTCATTTTTTATTTCTTTACAAATTTCAAACATGTCTAGGCCTCCTTAATAATTTCATCTAGATGCTTATTGGCCTCTAATAATTGTTCATCAGTAAACGTAATATGGTGATTGTAGAAAACATCTTGAGCAAATGTACAATCCTTTCCCTTGATTGTATCTAAGACAATCATTGAAGGTTTTTCTTTTTGTGACTTAGCGATATCTATAGCCTTTTTAATCGCATCAACATCATGCCCATCAACCTCTTGTGAAAACCAACCAAAGTCTTCAAACTTCTTTCTTAAATCGCCTACATCACAAATATCTTTGGTATAGCCATCTAATTGTTTTAGGTTTCTATCAACAAAAGCGATTACATTATTTAATTTTCTAGTACCCGCAAATAAAGCACCTTCCCAAATCTGTCCTTCATCGCATTCGCCATCACCCAAAACCAAATATACATGAGAATTTATATTTTGATACCTTAATCCCCAAGCCAAACCAAGGGAAGTTGACATGCCTTGGCCCAAAGAACCAGTTGTCATATCAATTCCTGGCACTTTGTTCATATCACAATGACTTGGAAGCTTACTCTTCGATACATTGATCGTCTTCATCCATTCCATTGGAAAGAAACCCTTTAAAGCAAGAGCGGCATAAACAGCTGGCCCACAATGCCCTTTTGACACAACTAATCTATCTCTTGTTTTAAGCTTTGGATTGTTTGGGTCAACATTCATTTCATCACCATATAGCACTGCCAATAAATCAGCCATCGACATGCATCCACCAATATGCCCTGCCTTTACAGTGCTCAAACCATACAATATTGTTTTTCTTATATTAGCCGCAAATATTTTTGTTTCTTTTGTGTTCATATAAACCTACTTATCGTATACATTAGTATAGATTTCCAACATTTCTTCTTCATTTAAAGGAACATAGTTATTGTTTAATAATCTTTGTTGACCTTCAATTACACTACTTACAAACACAGGCAATTCTTCCCTTTTGATGCCATAAGTATTTAATGGTTTTCTTTCAAGAATTTGATTCAATAAATCAAACATCGTTTTTAAGGCATCTTTCTTATCAACATCTAATGATTTAGATAGTTTATCTAAGAAATCTTGAATACGGCCATTTGGATCTTTTTCATAGTATTTGTTGTAAACAGATTCAAACATTAACAAATTAGCTTCACCATGAGGGATATGATATGTGCCACCTAGTGGATAACTTAAAGCATGTACTGCTGCACATCCTGCGTTAGAAAAGGCAACGCCAGCTAAGTTAGATGCGATTAAGAATTCTTTCGCGTATTTAGTCCAATTTTCTTTTCCTTCTTTTGTGACTTTCTTAAAGCCATCAATAATCATATTCATTGCCTTTAAAGAAAACATACGTGAATAAATTGTTGAATTAGGTGATAAATAAGATTCTACAGAATGGATCAAGGCATCAATAGAACTTGTCGCAAAAAACTTATAAGGCAAAGTTTCTACCATTTCTGGAATCAATAAGGCTTTATCTGGATAAATTAAATCATCTGCTAAACCTTTTTTAGTTTTTCGTCTCTTTAACTCTGCAATCGCAACATTGGTTACTTCGCTTCCTGTACCACAAGTTGTGGGAATAACATATAGTGTTTTATTTTTTCTATAAGGT
The DNA here is from genome assembly GCA_963619285.1 of Oscillospiraceae bacterium. GTDB lineage: Bacteria > Bacillota_I > Bacilli_A > Erysipelotrichales > Erysipelotrichaceae > Colivicinus. The sequence goes on from CAVEWG010000003.1 coordinate 8,158, forward strand.
ATTTCATTTAAAATAACTTGATCAATTGTTCCATCATAGTCCAACGTTAAGAACTTAGAAATATCGATAATAGTCCCGCCACCTATCGCTATAATTCTTTTTGTGTTAATTGGAACATCTTTACGAATGTTTTCTATCATTTCATCAGTTGGCTCGCCTTTACCATATCTTTCTTGAAACAAGATATTATCTTTTGTATCTTTGAACTTACTTTCATAGATAAACTCATTAGTGATTATTAAATCATCATCTTCTATCTTCTCTTGTTGGAAACAGTCGCTGATACTTTCGAACTCTCTAATTATGGTTTTTAAAACAAATGTGTCTTTCATATGTTTTCCTCCTGATTTCATACTACATCATCATGTCGACAATTACAATAGTATTGTCGACAATTAATAAATTATGTATACATATTTGGGATATGCTATACTAGAAACATGGAAAATAACGAAGGATTAAGCCAACACGTATATAGTTATCTTTTATCTCAAATTCTTACAGGCAATTTAAAACCTGGTGAAAAAATTGCGGAAGCTAGGATTGCAGAAGAATTTAAGACAAGTCGCACGCCAATTAGAGAAGCGATGCGAAAACTTGAAAGTCAAGGCCTTATTCAAATATTCCCTAAGCGTTATGCTCAAGTAACTTCTTTTAGTGAAAAAGAAATACAAGATATCGGTATGATTCGTGTATCACTTGATATTTTATCTATTAAATTAGTAGCGATATATGGAAATAAAGTTGAATTGCTTAATTTAAAAAATATTGCGGAAGAATGTTTACAAGCATTTAGAGACAATGATGGTGTAAAAAGAAGAAAACTAGATTCTGATTTCCATACTGAACTATGTCGTATGTCTAAAAATTCTTTACTGTTTAATATGCAAGAAGAATTATCTTTGAAGATTCAATTTATATTAATGCACAACGATTTTAAATCTACTAATGATGAAAAACATTTAAAGGAACATATTCAAATTGCTGATGCTTTGCTTGTTGGTGATATTGAAAAAGCATTAAAACTAGATATAAAACACTTATCAGAGTTTTATTGTTTAGGAATAGACTCACCTGTTGATTTCTTTTTAAACAATTAGTAATTAAAAAAGATAACTGTTTAGCTATCTCTTTTATCCAATACATTAAATATCATAATGCCAGCCGCAACCGATGCATTAAGGCTATTAATATGTCCTTTCATCGGCATCTTAACCATGAAGTCGCATTCTTCTTTCACAAGTCTAGACATGCCCTCACCTTCTGAGCCAATAACTAGGGCAACATTCATCTTGTAATCAATTTTGTTGTATAAGTCCTTACTATCGCCATCAGTTCCAACAATCCAATAGCCATTCTTTTTTAATTCTTTGATAGTATTAACTAAATTTGTTACCTCAGCTACTTTAACATATTCAAGTGCGCCACAAGCAACCTTGGCAACAGTATCATTAAGATGAACGCTATTATGTTTTTTATAGATTAAACCATCAACACCAGCGCATTCACAAGTTCTAATAATAGCGCCTAAATTATGAGGATCTTTTAAACCATCAAGAAGCACGATCAAACCATTTTCTTGTTTCAACATTGATTTAACATCACTTAATTTATATTCCTTACAATAAGCAAGACATCCTTGATGATTGCCACTCTTACTTAAAGAATCGAGTTTGTTCCTATCTACTATTTTGTATCTTATATTATTTTTATCTAGGTCTTTTATATATTGACAATCTCTTGTTACAAGAGCTTCTTCAATGCGCCCATTTCTTAATGCTTCTATAAAACTGTTTTTACCATATACTATTTCACTCATACTAAATCACCTTTAAACATGATAATTTTAGCATACTAACCATTGCATTTAAGAGGTCTCTGCGTAGTTTTCAATGGATTTTGATGCAAAAAAGCGTAGTTTTCAATAAAATCACAAATATATCTATTAATGAACTACTCCTATGCTAAAGCACAAGGAGTTTCCTACTCAATAACTCTAATGAGTTAAGTATCAA
>CAVEWG010000004.1:0-17079 GCA_963619285.1 Oscillospiraceae bacterium
TCTTAATACCGCTTCTATTAGCCGCAATAGACTTTTCCCTTAAACCACCAATTGGGAGTACATGGCCTCTTAAGGTAACCTCGCCAGTCATTGCCACATTTGAATCAACAGCCTTATTTGTTAAAGCTGAAACAAAAGCTGTAGTTAAAGTGACACCTGCAGAAGGACCATCCTTTGGCACAGCACCTTCAGGAACGTGAATATGAATATCATGAGTTTCAAAGAACTTAATATCAATATTAAACTTCTTAGCATTTGACTTAACATAGTCTAAAGCAATCTCAGCTGATTCCTTCATGACATCACCAAGTTTACCAGTCATGATAAGTTTGCCCTTGCCTTCAAAGTAATTAACTTCAATTTGTAAGATATCGCCGCCAAAGGCCGTATAAGCCAAACCATTAACCACGCCAACCTGGTTCTTCTTTTCCTTAGAACCATATTCATATTTTTCATGACCAAGCCAAGTATTGATAAGCTTCTTAGTGACTTTAATAGAACGTTTCTTATTTTGATAAACTTCTAAGGTAGTCTTTCTAGCTAAAGTTTCAATAACTCTTTCTAATTCTCTGACACCAGCTTCTCTTGTATAGTGCCTAATCAAATAAGTAATCATATCATCATCAATAGTTAATTGACTTTGTTTAAGGCCATCCTTGCTTAAAACCTTAGGAATTAGATGTTCCTTACAAATCATTAACTTTTCAATTTCTGTATATGAACTAATATTGATAATTTCAAGTCTATCAAGTAAAGGTGCCGGAATATTTTCTAAGTAGTTAGCTGTCGCGATAAATAAGACATCACTTAAATCATATGGCTCCTCTAGATAGTGATCTTGGAACATTGTATTTTGTTCAGGATCCAATACTTCTAGCATCGCTGAACTTGGATCACCCTTATAATCAGAACCCATCTTATCAATTTCATCAATTAAGAAAACAGGATTAGTTGTGCCAGCTTTCTTTAAGCCTTGAATGATTCTACCAGGATAAGAACCTAGATAAGTTCTTCTATGTCCTCTAATTTCAGCCTCATCTCTAACGCCACCTAAAGAAATCTTAACAAACTTACGCTTTAGGGCATTTGCGATAGATATAGCTAAACTTGTCTTACCAACGCCTGGTGGACCAACTAAGCAAATAATTGGCGATTTTAAAGAATGTGATAATTCTTTAACAGCCAAGTATTCTAGAATTCTTGTCTTTACTTTTTCTAGACCATAGTGATCATTATCAAGAACTTTCTTGACTTCATTTAAGTCACTTTGGTCCTTACTTTTTTCACTCCATGGAATATTCATAAGCCAATCAAGATAAGTTCTAATAACACCATATTCACCAGAAGCAGTAGACATCATATCTAGTCTCTTGATTTCTTCATTAGCCTTGTCTTTAATATTTTGAGGATACTTATCCTTTTCAAATTCAGCTCTTAGATTTTCAATATCTGTTCCTTGTCCATCACCAAGCTCTTCTTTAATAGCCTTGATGCGTTCTCTTAGATAATAATCTTTTTGTGAAGATTCAACAGCATCTTTAACACGGTCATTAATATCTTTTTCGATTTCTTCTTTTCTTCTTTCAAGTGAAAGATATGTTAAAAACATTTCTAAACGCTTAGAAAGATTAAATTCTTCTAAGAATTTTTGTTTCTCATTAGAACTTTGAATATTAACTTGAGCAAATGAATCAACTAAATTAGATAAGAATTCATAAGAAATCATATCCTTTGAAGTAACAGCTAGACCAGGTCTACCATTTTTATGTTCGAAGTTGTTATATTCTCTAACAACTCTTTCGCCAATTACTTCTAAAGTTACTTCATCAAAGTCAATGACATTATCAATTACTTCAACAGAAGCATAGTTGATACCATCAACTTCATATAATTTTAAAATCTTACAACGTTTTACACCTAAAAAAATAACTTTAAGATGATCATCTCTTATTCTGCTTGATCTAATATGACAAATAGTTCCATATTCATAGATATCTTCTTTATTAGGAATATCAACATTGACATTTTTTTGTGAAACAAGAACAACATCAAAATTCATATTCAATGCAAAGTTAACAACTTCAACACTAGCAGGTCTACCTACATCAATAGATAAGTCTTGTTCTGGAAATATTACAGCTCCTCTTGTGCATATAATAGGATATTCAATTATGTTCGCCATAGTTCCCTCCTTATTAGAAAAGACGCTTAAGCGTCTTTAATTATTTGTTATTTTTCAATAAATCTAAGGCAGTCTTTAATTTAACGTTATACTTAACTGTATCTTCTGATACATATTTCTTAACGTCATCTACCTCCATGCCATACGCTTTAGCCATGTCTTTATAGTATTCATCGATGCCTTCTTGACTAGCTTCAATGCCTTCTTGCTTAGCAAGTTCTTCTAGACATAATACAGCCTTAACCTTAACACTAGCTTCTGGTTCAAGTTCTTTCTTTAACTTTTCGATATCTGAACCAATCATCTTTAAGTATTGGTCAAATGAGATACCTTGATAAGCTAATCTTTGAGCTTGTTCATTAATCATGTCTTCGCATTCCTTATCAAGCATGCTTTGAGGAATGTTTACTGTGCATTGTTCATTGAAAGCATTTACAAGTTCTTTTTCAGCAGCAGCCTTAGCTTCATCTTCTCTATTTTCAAGAATCTTGCTCTTAACATAAGCCTTATATTCATCAACTGTATTTACGTTTTCAATCTTTCTACTTTGTACATATTCATCATCAAGAGCAGGAATAACCTTCTTCTTAATTTCATGTACTGTAACCTTAAATACAACCTTAGCACCCTTTAATTCATCAGCATGATAATCTTCAGGGAAAGTAACATCGATGTCTTTTTCTTCTTCAGATTTCATTCCAATCAATTGCTCTTCAAAGCCAGGAATGAAAGTATGAGAACCAATAGTTAATTCATAGTTATCAGCCTTACCACCATCGAATGGTTTTTCATCCTTGTAGCCCTTGAAATCGATAACAACTACATCACCATCTTCAACAGTACCGTCTTCTTTAAGTTCAAAATCGGCTCTTTTTTCACGTAATGAATCAATTCTTTCATTAACTTCTTCATCACTTACTTCAACTTTTTCAACATTGTACTTTAAGCTCTTATAATCACCAAGAGTTACATCCGGTTTAATAGGACATGTAAATACTAGATCAACACCTTCTTCACTAACACCCTTTAAATCCATACTAGCTTGATCAATTAAATCAACATTATGTTCTTCTAATGCAGCCTTGAAAGCATCATTGCTTAGCTCATCAACAGCTTCATACCAACAAGCTTCCTTGCTGATGTATTTCTTAGCTAGAGAAGCAGGTACTTGGCCCTTTCTGAAACCCTTAATATCAAGCTTTTTAACTAATTTATCAAAAGCTTTTTTAACAGCACTTTCCCATTCTTCACCTTTGATAGAACAAGATAATTCTGCTTTACCATCTTCAATTTTTTTATATTCTGCCATAAATTCCTCCATTAAACGCTATCACATTATATCAAAGACTTGTTAATTGTGCCATTAAATTAATGCTAAGTGAGTGTTAATCAGCTTTTAATTTCTTGATTTTTTTTACAACATTAGGATTTGTATAAGTCTTAAGATAAGGATTATCTAAAATACCTGGAATCTTATCCAATATCAGTTGTCTATAATGTTGTTTTTCCCCAGCAAAAGCAATCTCCAAATTAGTTGTTGTCTCTACATATAATTTATAGAATACAAAGTTATCTAAGGCATCTTGATATATAGATGTATCTATACCTCTTTGTCTAATATCACTTAGCGCATACTCAATAACATTTTCTAGATCTTTTATCCTATTTGGATCAAGCCTAGAAGTAATGGTTCCACTTAGATTATTGTAGTAACCATACATTAAGGCGCGTATCTTGCAATACTTTTTAGCTAAGACCATACACATTAAAGTGAAGTGATTATCTTCAAAGTAACAATCTTCTAAAAATCTTAAATTATTTTCTTTAATAAACTTAGTTGAATAAAGTTTACTCCAAACCGTTAGATTTAAATCCTTGGTTAAATCAACTAGTACTTTCTTTCTTAGTTCTACTTTTTCTAAATCAAATGATGCAACAGATGCTTCCTTACTATCATAAACAATAGGTTCATCAGAAAACAAAAATGAGTAGCTTTGAACAATATCATAGTCATCATTTAACATTTGTTCATGCAATAGTTCAATCATTTTAGGATTAAGCCAATCATCACCATCTACAAACGTTAGATACTTGCCACTTGCCTTATCTATGCCTATATTTCTTGCGCCACCTGCACCTTTTTTAGAAGGTACTTTAATAAGTTTTATATTGTCATACTTATTTTTATAGCCTTCTAATATCTTATAGGTATCATCACAAGATAGGTCATCAACAAAGATTATTTCAAGATTAGAAAAGCCATAGCTTTGATTAAGCAATGAGTTAAAGCATCTATCAATGTATTTGGCTACGTTGTAGCAAGGTATAATAAGTGAAATTTTATCTTTCATAATGAAAAAGAGAACTAATCTTTGTTCTCTTTGTTAAATAAAGCTTCTTTTACTTTTAAAGTAATTTCTTCATCCTTATCAGGATTAGCCTTCAAGAATGCACGTACTGCCTCAGATCCTTGTCCTATCTTTTCGCCATTGTATGAGAACCAAGAGCCTGCTTTTTCAATGATACCTAAATCAACACCTAGCGAAATAATTTCAGAAGTATGAGAAATGCCTTCACCATAATAGATTTCTACTTGGCAAGTCTTAAATGGTGGAGCAACCTTGTTCTTAGATACTTTAATATTAACTTTGTTACCAACTACTTCAGATCCTGATTTAATTGCTTCTGACTTTCTTACTTCAATTCTAATAGTTGAATAGAATTTTAAAGCTCTACCACCAGTAGTGGTTTCAGGGTTACCAAACATGATTCCTACTTTTTCTCTTAATTGGTTAATAAAAATAGTAGTACAGTTATTAGCATTCATAGCGCCAGCTAGCTTACGCATAGCCTTAGACATTAAACGAGCATGTAAGCCAACATTAGCATCGCCCATTTCACCATCTAGTTCAGCTTGAGGAACTAAAGCAGCAACCGAGTCAATAACAATCAAATCAATAGCACCTGATTTAATTAAGACTTCTGTAATTTCTAATGCTTGTTCACCAGAATCAGGTTGAGACAAAATCAGTTCATCAATGTCTACTCCAAGCGCTTTAGCATACTTTGGATCAATAGCGTGTTCAGCATCGATAAAAGCAGCCTTACCGCCATCCTTTTGACAAGATGCGATAGCTTGTAAAGCAAGAGTGGTTTTACCACTTGATTCAGGACCATATATTTCAATGATTCTGCCTCTTGGTAGTCCTCCTACACCTAAGCAATTGTCGATAGCAAGAGATCCTGTAGATATTACATCAACATCAACATCTCCTCTATCGCCTAGTTTCATAATAGAACCCTTGCCATATTGTTTTTCAATTTGTTTTAGGGCTTCATTTAGTAATTGATCTTTCTTATCTTCATTTACATTTTCTTTTGGCATATTTAACCTCCTACTATATAATTGACATCAAATTTAAAAATTCCTACATTGATTCAAAAATATATTTCTTAACTTGAGCAAAATATGAGTAACCACTTAGTAAAGAAATAAAAGAAGCGAACCAAATTAGTATTGTTGAAACCGGAATTGATACTAGTTCAAATGGTAGATTATTTAATAAAGAGAAAATAATCGCAAACATTTGTAAAACTGTTTTAAGTTTTCCTAATTTTCCAGCAGCGATAACCTCTCCTTTACTAGAAGCAATCATACGGCAACCATCAACAATAGTGTCTCTTAAAAACATAATAATTACAGGTACTACTGGAATTATTCCCTTATAACACAAAATAATTAAAGTTGCATTTACAAGTAATTTGTCAGCAATTGGATCAGCAAACTTGCCAAATGTTGTGATTAGATTATGCTTTCTTGCCAAGTGACCATCTAAGAAGTCAGTGATACTTGCTAGAGCAAATATAAACAAGACAATCAAATTAAGTAAAGACAAAGATACAGTTCCTACTTCATATGTTGGAAATTCAATTCCAAACAAATTGTAAGGAAATAGCCAGACTAGTACCAAAACTGGTACTAAAATAATTCGTATAACAGTTAGTTTATTTGGTAAATTCATAAGGGTATTATACAACAAAAAAAGAGACTATTTAGTCTCTTGTAACAAACAACATAAATAAGCCATGTTCTGTATCAAGCAATCATTTATCTCTATTACTAGCCCGATCGTGCTTCATTTAACACTTTCGGATTCCCCTACCAAATTTGGGTTTCTCGCTTATGGGGTTTATCACGTTCCATATTTATTGTTTCCAATAAACTCGTCTCTTTGACACTTTTATAGGATAGTTCCATAGTTTCCCTTAGGAATTTCTCCAGCCGTTAGCCTTAGCTACCTAAGCTTATTTATTAACTTAGCATAAACACTACAATCATCGCAGATTGTGCGAGCATGGACTTTCCTCTACTTATATAAGCAGCGATTGCCTAATGTTATTTGTTGTAAACTTCTTCTTCAAGTCTAGAAATTCTCTTTAGAATGTCCACTGAACTATATGAAGTTGTATTTGAAATATCGAAAGCTTTTTGTTTACCTTCAAGTTCAATGATCTTAGCATTTAATTGTTTGATTTCATCTTGTAAAGAAGCAACTAGGTCAAGAAGTTCTTGAGTGTTCTCTTCACTAATTTGATAATCTTCCAATATTTTATCTAAGAAAGCATCAACTTCACTAGCGGAGTATCCCTTAAATTCTACACTAAATTCGTTGTTTAATATTTGTTCTGGCGTTAAATTCAATGTTTCCATAATAAAAATCTCCATAGTTATAATATCACAAAGCGCACTTTTAACACAATTAATAATAATGTATAATACTTGAGTAGCTTTTTATGAAATATCCAACTGGTAAAACCAAGAGTCAACATACGATAAACTATTCCAATCGTGGAATGTCTTTAGAGGAAGATATCAACACAACAAATAGTTATTATCTAGAAAACGACATTGCGGTAATACATAAAAAACCTACACCTGTAAATATTGTAAAAGTTGATTATCCATCTCGTAATAAAGCGAAGATTGTAGAAGCATATTTTAAATTGCCAAGTACTACTGACTATAATGGCATCTATAAAGGAAAATACATTGATTTTGAAGCCAAGGAATGTGCTTCACCAACTAGTTTTCCTTTCTCATCATTTCATAAACATCAAGTTGATCATTTAGCTAAAGTAGTAGAACATGGTGCCATTGCCTTTGTCATATTTAGATTAACTAAGTATAGTGAAGACTATCTAATTGATGCGGCAAAATTTATAAATTATTATCGAAATACCGATAGACAATCTTTACCTTTTACTTGGATTAAAGAGAATGGCTATTTGATTGAATATAAGTATCAAATACCTTGTGATTATATAAAAATAGTAGATAAGTTATTGGAGAAGATTAATGGAAACTAAAAAAACTAATAATGTTAAAAAAGTAAAGAAGCAAGTTAAACCCATTGAAACTAAAAAGCCTAAAAGAAAAATAAACAAAGTAAATCTTTGGGCAACAATTATCGCAAGTATCGCTTGTGTTGGCCTGCTTTGCATGATTATTGGGCTTGTTATGATTGTGGGCATGCTAAAAAACAAGCCAGAACTTGATATTTCTAAGTTCACCAATACTGAGTCTTCAGTAATCTATGATGAAAATGGTGATATGATTGCTGAACTTGGTACAACAATTAGAGAAAACGTAAGTTATGACGACTTACCTCAAGTATTAGTTGATGCCTTTGTTGCGGTTGAAGACTCAAGATATTTCGAACACAATGGTTTTGATGTTCCTCGTTTTACAAAGGCCCTTCTTTCAAATCTAAAGAGTATGTCTTTCTCACAAGGCGGTAGTACATTTACAATGCAACTTGTAAAGAATACTTATTTCTCAAATGATGAAACAGGTCAAACGGCAAGTAGAAGTGGTTTATCAGGTGTTGAAAGAAAGGTTCAAGAAATCGCCTTAGCAATGGAACTTGAAAGTAGTAATGAAGTAAATAAGAAAACAATCTTAGAGCTTTATTTAAATAAGTTGAACTTTGGTGGTAATCGTAATATAAGAGGCGTACAAAAAGCTAGTGAGTATTATTTTGGTAAGAATGTATCTGAACTAAATCTTGCAGAAAGCGCAATGCTTGCAGGCATTATCAATGCACCAAATGCTTATAATCCTTTTAATAATCTAGACCTAGCAACACAAAGAAGAAATGAAGTTCTATATCTAATGAAGTATCATGGCTATATCACAGAAGATGAATATAACTTAGCTAAGTCAATTAAAGTAGAAGACTTATTAATTGATTATTCTAGTTCTTCTAAATCATCTAGTGGTAGTAGTTCTCCATATCAAGCATATATTGATGCAGTTGTATCAGAAGTATATGAGTTAACTGGAAAAGATCCATACACTGATGGCATGCATATTTATACTTATATGAATAAGAATATCCAAAAGACAATGGATTCTATTCAAGAAGGAAACTATGATGGTATCGAGTTCCCTGATGATGAGTTTGAGTTAGCCTCTATTGCGATAAATAACCAAACTGGTGAAATAGCTGGTATTCTAGGTGGCAGAAATTACGCTTCAGGTGGCGCCTTACTTCTAAATCACGCAACTGAACAAAAGAAACAACCAGGTTCAGCAATCAAGCCAATTCTTGATTATGTACTAGCTTTTGAAAATCTCGGTTGGGCAACAAGCCATGTACTAGTTGATAAGCCTATTGTATATGATGGAACTTCTATTGTTGTGGCAAATGCCAATGGTACATATCGAGGTGAAGTAACACTTGCTGATGCGTTGGGCAATTCGTTAAATACAACCGCTATCCAAACACTTCAAGCAGTACTGGATGCTAAGGGCAAAGATTATGTTGTTAATTATCTAAATTCAATGGGTATTGATATTGACAAAGATGATTTCGATGTTCAATGTGGTATCGGTGGCAATAAGATTACGGTATCATGTGAACAATTGGCTGCTGCTCAAGGTGCTTTATTAAATCTAGGCCAATATACAACGCCACATACTATAAAGAGAATTGAATTCTTAGATGGTTCAACTCCTGTTACCCCTGCATATACTTCAACCCAAACTGTTTCAAGTGAGGCTGCTTATATGATGGATACCCTGCTTTATTCAAATGTTAGTGGTGGTTATGCAAATCTAATGCAAATATTAATTGATGATTATCCTGTGTATGCTAAGACTGGTACAACCGACTGGGGTACAAGTGGTCAAGCATATGGTATTCCTGATGGTTCTATCAAGGATGCATGGATGGTTGGTTCTACTACTGAATATACTGTATGTACTTGGATTGGTTATGAAAGAGCTCAAAAAGATAAGCAGTCTTATATAACACTTAGTGATTATTTATCTAATATTCAAGGTAAGACAACAAACGCAATACTTGATGCAACAGTAAGTGAATATGGTACTCCAAAGACTCTAGAAAGACCAAGCGGTGTTGTTTCTATTTCTCATATCTTAGCAACTTATCCTTATGCCGCTCCAATCGAGGGAATGGATGAACAATATATTACAACTGGTTATATCAAGAAAGAATACGCATCACTTGTAAATCCGGAAGAAGCTACAGTAGAAGCTTTATCTTCAGATCCTAGTGCAACTTATGCAGATGGCAAGCTTACTATCACATGGCCTACTTATCCTGATGCTGATGCGCTAAATGTAGCAGATAATACATTGGACATTTCTTTAAAGAGATCAGATGGTTCTACCATCATATCAGCATATGGAACAAGATTGTTTGATTATACTTGGGTATATGGTCCAATAAGATACAAAGCTGAAATCAAAGTAAATGGTAATACTCAAACTGTTACAAGCGAAACCAATTCTAATAGCTTTGATGTAACAGCTAGTCCTGGTGATACTATTACAGCTTGTGCTTATTATGGCTATGAAAAGTTAAATGTATCATCTACTCAAAGATGTGTGAATGTCGAGATAGTTGACAATGATGTCAATTTAACAATCCCTATCACAGATGATGGCGAGGAAATTAAGACATATCTAGTAAGCAAAGGTGCATTAGCTGACAATATAAAAATTGAGTCTACAACCGATGATACAACTGTTGTTGATACAACAAATAATAAGCCTTATATTAAAGGTGAGTCACTAACAATGAAACAAAGCGCTTTGCTAAAGACGACATTTACAATTAAAGTTAAAACCGTTAAACAAGTGCCTACTTTAAGCTACAAATTAGATGATGAAACAGCATTGCATATAACAGCTAATATACCCGTTAATTGGCAAGTCGCTTCAGGATACACTTTAGTTTCTAGTGACGATACTTCCGCTGTAATTAATATTGAATCTGGAGCAAATATTACTGTTAAAGATAACTCAATATCAGTTAATAGCACTGTTGCTGTAACAGCTACCTCAAAATAATTTTATTAAAACCCGATGTATTAATCGGGTTTTAATGTGAGTAAAAATTAAAAGGAGCCTTTCGGCATCCCTATTAGTGCGTTAACAATAATGTAAATGAAGATACCAATCACCATGGCTAAAGCAGTTCATCTAACATTGCTTTTATCTGTTTAAAGGTGTCCTTTATTTCTTGAGGGGCATCTTCTCTTAAATGGCACTTCTCCATATAGGGTTCAACTACATCCATTAGTTTTTGTATCTCTTCTGGAAATTTTGTAAAATACATAAAAGTTCTTAAATCCTATCGTTCTAAGTCGAGCATCATATCGCATATCTTTTCATATGTTTCTTTTATTTCTTGAGGAGCGTCTTCTCTTAAATGGCACTTCTCAAAATAAGGATCAACAATTTTCATTAATTTTTGCATTTCTTCCGGAAATTCTTTAAACACCATAACACTCCTTTCTTGGCTTTATTTCAGTTTATACTTTAATACAAACTATAGACTGTACTTATTAATTAAACTTAACGATAAAATACTATTGGCCAAGTTCTAATAGCATCTTACATATCTTTTCATATGTTTCTTTTATTTCTTGAGGAGCATCATCTCTTAAATGGCACTTATCAATATAAGGATTAACAATGTCCATTAATTTTTGGATTTCTTCCGGGAATTTTGTAAAATACATATAGTTCCTTTCTTGGCTTTAATTTCAGCTTCAACTTCACCATAATTTTTATAAGCAAACACGTAGTATGCGTACTTGCTTATAGCAATTACATTATCTTCATTAACTCCCAAGGAGTCAAGAAATTTCTTAGCTTGACTATTTGTATAATTTAAATAATGTTGGTAATTATCGTTATTAATAGCTCCATACTTTTTTCTATAAATAGTTGCCTGTTTTAAATGCCAGACTTCATGTCTTTCAACATGTCCCGATTCTATACTTTCATGTGATAGCTTATTTTTATCTAATACGATTTCATTTAAACATATTTCATTATTAACAGCATCGTACATTCCCAAACTATTAAATCCATCTTTATGTGATGTAATGATTATCTTATTTTTTTCACCAATTATGTCAAATTCCTTAATAGCTTCATTAATATTTTTGAGAATAATATGCAAACCTTTCGGCTTGATATGACATGTATTAGAGATATATACATTCTTATAATTTTTAAGTTGATAAATGACAATCTCACGATTTTTAAATGTATGTGTTTCTTTAGAGGCGTATTCAATTTTCTTATAGTCTTGTTTATTCATCTACTTCTTTATTGACAAGAAAAATAAAAATTCCTACCCTAAATTTAAAAGCCTCTAGTCTATCAATCACTAGAGGCGTATATATAATTAAATTGTTGAAAATATTATTGGACAAGTTCCAGTAACATTCTGCATTTCTTTTCATATGCATCTTTTATTTCTTGAGGAATTTCTTTCAATAACATATTTAAGATAAGTTTTGTTCTATTAATTTCTTAGCCAAGACGAAGTTACCAAGTGTTGCGGAACCATTGTTTTCAATAGCGGGTGTCACAATATATTCATCAATACTTGGGATAGGTAAATAATTATTCAACAGTCTTGCAAATTCTTCCTTTACCTTTTTAAGCATGAAATCATTAGAGAAGACACCTCCTCCATAAACTATTACTTGTGGTCTAAAAGTAACTGTGGCAAACATTGCGCTTTGAGCTAAGTAGTAAGCTTCTATATCCCACACAGGATCACTACTTGCGATATTTTCTCCTTTTATACCACATCTTTTTTCAATACTTGGTCCAGCAGCCATCCCTTCTAGACATCCATCATGGAAAGGGCAAATTCCTTTAAAATTATTTTTCAAATCTTCAGGATGTTTATTGACATAAATATGGCCTATTTCAGGATGGCCTATTTCACCAATGAAATGATTGTTTGTGATAATGCCAGCCCCAATACCAGTACCAATTGTAAAGTATACAAGTGTATTGATATTTTTGCGAGCATACATCTCACCATATGCTGAGCTGTTAACATCTGTCGTAAAGTAAATTGGAATATTTAAAGCTTTTTGTAAAGTTCCTGCAACTCTGGTATTAGACCAATTAGGCTTTGGCGTATTAGTTATATAGCCATAGGTTTTAGAACTTTTATCAATATCAATTGGGCCAAATGAACCAATGGCCAAAGAAACAAGATTATCAAACTTCTTAAAGAATTCAATTGTATTGTTTAATGTTTCTATTGGTGTAGTAGTTCTAAATTGTATCTTTTCCACAACATTAAATTCTTCATCACCTACCGCACATACAAACTTTGTGCCGCCTGCTTCTAAGCTTCCATATAATTTATTCATATATTTCAAATGCCCTCATCTTACTATATTTAATTTCTAATTGTTTATTACTAGAAATTCTTAATTCATCATAATCATCATAATACATTGATGATAATGTTTTCTCCCCCTTATTGATAAATATTTCTATTGTTGAATTATCTAAGAAGATATCTACTTCATTTATTTTATCAATTTGAATATCCCTTTGTTTACGATTGGTCTTATCATTATTGAAAATAAGCGAAAATAAATTATTTTCATAGTTAAGTGTTAAATTATTAAGATTTAACTTAAACTCATTATTATTTTCAAAATGAATTTGACAAGCTTTTTGTTTAATTATTTCATTATTATCAATCTTTATAAAACTTGTATCATACATTAAATCTAATATTTCTTTAATTGGATATTGATAGATTTTATGATTCACATTAGATAAAACTCTAGGCAAAGATAAAGCGTTTTGCCAACCATCTTTAACAGTCGGATTAAGATGTGGACTATCTGGTAAACCAAGCCAAGCAATTAGTATTCTTCTATTGTTTTTATCAACGAAAGAATGAGGTGCATAAAAATCGTAACCATAGTCCAAAGTAGTATAGTCATAAGCTTTATTATCACTTACTTTAAAATAACCATTTTGATTATCATTTTCATATAAAAAGCCTTCTTGTTTAATTCCTTGTGGACAAGTTATAAGAAAAGTGTCACTATCTAATTTTATTAAATCAGGACATTCCCACATATAGCCAAACTTCTTATCTGATTTTATTTCTTTTTTAAATGTCCATTTCTTTAAGTCTTTAGAAGAATAAAGTAATACTAAGCCCTCATCTTCATTGTTTCTAGCTCCTAATACCATATAATAGATATCGTTTTCTTTAAATACTTTGGGATCTCTAATGTGATTAGTTAGATTATTCGGATAATCTTTATTATTTAAGACAACTTCTTTATTAGAGAAATGTAAACCATCTTTAGAATAAACATGAATCGTATTAGATAATCTACCAGAATGAATATAGTCATAGTCCCCTTTTAATTTCACATTGCCGGTATAGAAAATATGCATGCCATTTTCTATAAATGTACAACCACTATAGACACCATCTTTATCAATTTCTAAATCAGGATATAGTGCTATTTCTTCTTTTTTGTATGTTTTGAAATCTTTTGTTGAATAATGGCCCCAACACTTATCACCTTCACCCATTACATCCTTACAATATTGATAATAAATATGGCAAGTTCCTTTATAAACACATAGGCCATTAGGGTCATTTAGCCACCCATTGGGTGGCATTAAATGATAGTTTAATTTATAGTTCATTAATTATCTTCTTTCCAAACAATCATTGTAAGGATGAAGGCAACTCCAGCAGCAATCAATAACATAATTGCATATATAAGAGGTTTATTTATGATAAGGAATCCTGGAATACCAGTAACACCATAGGCAGTAGCACCAAGTCCTGTTAAAGAGCCAAATGCTGAGCCAACGGCACCACCAATAATTCCACAGACAAATGGTTTGCTGAAACGCATATTTATGCCAAATATTGCAGGTTCAGTAATACCTAAAGACGCAGATAAAGCAGATGGAATCGCAACTGATTTTGTCTTAGCTTGTTTAGCCTTAATACCAACTGCTAAACATGCACCAAATTGAGCAAAGTTTGCAGCACTTGCGATAGGCATCCAAATATTTAAATTACCAAATTCTTTTGAGGCAAGTAGACCTGCTTCAATTACGTTATACATATGATGCAAACCCATTACAACTGTTACAGGATATAAAGCACCCACCACAAAGGCACCAATGCCATAGCCTACAGTAATTAGATTTCTTGCAGCTTCTAGAACAATTGTTTCAGCTGATGAGAAAATAGGTCCAATAATTGTGAACGTTAATAATAAAGTAATAAATACAGCGGTTAGAGGTGTTACAAACAAGTCTAACATTTCCGGTACTTTCTTATGTAAGAAGTTTTCTATCTTACACATAATAAATACCGAAATCATGACAGGAATTACATGTCCTTGATAACCCAAGACATTGATTTGACCTAAAGTATAAGAACCAATTTGAAGATGTCCAAATAAGTACCATATGTCATAACCATTTGCGGCATTCCAACCATTTGTTAAGCTTGAGTGAATCATTGCTAAGCCGATAACAGCACCTAAGAAAATATTTCCTTTAAATACCTTAGCACTTGAAATAGCAACAAGTACTGGAAGATATGCGAATGCTGTATTGGCAATCATATCCAAAAACGCATACCAATCACTTGAGGCAAATCCTGGGATTGCCTTTCCTAGAGCTTCAACAATTCCCATTAATAAGCCTGAGGCAACAATTGCTGGTAAGATTGGTACAAAGACATCACCTAAAGATTTGATTAATCTTTTAAAGACATTCATGTTTTTAGAAGCATCAATTTTAACTTCTTCTTTACTTGATTCCTTTATGTCTGATACCTTGATAAATTCATCATAGACTTTGTTTACTACACCTGTGCCAATGATGATTTGTAGTTGACCATTGGAAGTAAATACGCCCTTCACTCCTTCAATTGTTTCAAGTTTGCTTTGATCAACTTTGTTTGAGTCAATAAGTACTAAACGAAGTCTTGTTGCACAATGTGCAGCTGAACTAATGTTTTCTTTGCCACCTAGGCAACTATAAATTTCTTCAGCACATTTCTTGTAATCTAATGCCATATTTTCTCCCCTCCTTGGTTCTCTATGGAACCGGTTCCATACTTTAATAATACAATAATAAAATAGAAAGTCAACATAAAATTGGAACCGGTTCCATTTCTTTTATAAAAATAGTATTAGATTTTTCTAATACTATTACCATTTATATACTCAAAGCCAATTAATTGACGATAATCAACATCCATACCAAGAATCATTTCAATAATTGTTTGGCCACATCTTTCACCTGCTTCTGTGTTGTTGAAACGAATAGAATCAAGCGGTGGATTCATTAAACTAGAATAGCGATATGATCCAAAACCAATAATTGATACATCATCTGGCATCTTAATGTTTTTATTGTTTAATACTCTATAACATGCACTAGCCATTCTATCGGTTGCACATATTATGGCACTTGGAACATGTTTATCAAGTGCTTCTTTTATGATTGGCAAACAATTTTCATATTCAAAGTCTGCTTTAACAAATGTTGCATCTAGTCCATATTTATTTAAAGCGTCATAAACACCTTGTTTTCTTACAACACCTACCGCAACATCACTTTCATCAACGCCAATATAGTAAATATCTTTATGACCATTGGTGGCAATTAATTCCCCTGCTTTATATCCCGAGCGATAGTCATCATAGACGATAGATATACCGTTTTCTATTTCTTGTCCCATAAATAAAATAGGAATCTTATAATCATTAGTTAACTTTTTATAGTCATATTTATTATGTGTGGCAAGTATGACAACGCCATCAACATTTAATTCATTTAAGTATTCAAAAGCATCTTTTTCTCTTTGACTAGAATGGTTAGTATTGATGATGATTGTACGATAGCCATGTATCTTTAAATAATCATCCATGCTAGTAATAGCTTTTGAAGAAGTATAAGAAGTTAAAGTTGGTGAAATTATACCAATAGTGTTGGTATGTTTAGCCTTAAGCATCTTGGCAGTTTGATTAGGTTTATAGTTATACTTATCGCAAATGTTTTTGATTTTTTCTTTTGTCTCAGCCTTAACGAAGCCACCATTAAAATAGCGGGATACAGTGCTCTTGCCCACTCCTGCCATTTTAGCTATATCGGACATCGTTAGCTTTTCGTTTTTCAAAATAAACCTCTTAATCTATATTGTAAGGCAATAATCAATAAATTTGATGATGATATCTTGTATTTCTTCACTCCAGAATTCGCTGCCACCATGGTCCGCTCCTTCTAGAATATATAATTTAACATCTTTACCACATTGTTTAAGTTTCTTATAAACAGTAACGCTAACCGTTGGATTAATAGTTCTATCTTTTGAACCATGAAACATTAAGATTGGTGGTAACTTAGTATTTTCATCAATATTACATTCAACGGACATCTTCTTACACATTTCGATGTTTTCTCTTAAATTAATACCACCTGCTTCTAAGCCTTCTGGAGAATCGGGCATATGATGATTAGGTGTAGATGGCATTCCATCTTGTAACATCAT
>CAVEWG010000005.1:0-8131 GCA_963619285.1 Oscillospiraceae bacterium
AAGCGGCGATATACAAATATTGTTTTCAAAATGTTGTCATGAGTGATTAAGGCATTAAAAAAGTCCCTTGAATAAAGGACTTTCTTCATTTTGGATATTATTCAAACTCAATAGTTCCAGGAGGTTTAGAAGTAATATCATAGAACACTCTATTAACTCCTCTTACCTCATTTATGATTCTTGACATGATTGTTTGAAGAACATCAAACGGAATATCTGCTGCTTCAGCTGTCATAAAATCAATTGTTTTAACAGCTCTTAAAGCGATAGCGTAATCATAAGTTCTCTCATCACCCATAACACCAACAGAACGCATATTTGTAAGTGCAGCGAAATATTGATTAATATTCTTATCTAAACCAGCTTTAGCGATTTCTTCTCTATAGATATAATCAGCGTCTTGAACAATCTTAACCTTTTCAGCAGTTACTTCGCCAATGATTCTAATACCTAAACCAGGTCCTGGGAAAGGTTGTCTAAATACTAGACTTTCAGGTAAGCCAAGTTCAAGACCTACTTTTCTTACTTCATCTTTAAACAGATTTCTAAGAGGCTCAATGATTTCCTTGAAATCAACATAATCAGGTAAACCACCAACATTATGATGCGATTTAATAACAGCTGACTCACCACCAAGTCCTGATTCAACAACATCTGGATAAATTGTGCCTTGTGCTAAATAATCAACAGCACCAATCTTCTTAGACTCTTCTTCAAAGACTCTAATAAACTCTTCGCCAATTATCTTACGCTTGCTTTCGGGCTCAGTTACACCCTTTAGCTTACTATAGTATCTATCTTGAGCATTAACTCTAATGAAGTTTAAATCAAAGTCGCCCTTAGGACCGAAGATATTTTCAACCTCATCGCCCTCATTTTTTCTAAGCAATCCATGATCAACAAACACACAAGTCAATTGATTACCGATAGCTTTAGCAAGTAAACCTGCACAAACAGATGAATCAACACCACCTGATAAAGCTAGTAGTACTTTGCCATCTTTTACTTTTTCTCTAATTTGTTTAATAGACTCTTCTACAAAAGAATCCATCTTCCAATCACCCTTGCAACCACAAATATTTCTTACATAGTTATATAACATCTTTGTGCCATCAGGTGTATGAAGAACCTCTGGATGGAATTGAATGCCATATAGATTTCTATCTTTACATTCCATTGCGCCAACTGGGCAATTATCAGTATGAGCTACTGATTTAAATCCCTCAGGAAGCTTAGAAATATAATCAAAATGAGACATCCAACAAGTATTATTAGTATTAATACCCTTAAACAACTCAGAACTATCATCTAGTGTAATATCAGTTTTACCATATTCTCTATTAGCAGCTCTTTCAACCTTGCCACCCAATACATGAGCCATAAGTTGCGCGCCATAACAAAGTCCTAAAACAGGAACACCTAAATTAAATAATTCTGCACTAGCACTTGGAGCTCCTTCTTCATATACAGAATTTGGACCACCTGTTAGAATAATACCCTTAGGATTTTTTTCTTTAATCTTTTCAAGCGCTACCTTATAAGAATAAATCTCACAATAGACATTACATTCTCTTACTCTTCTTGCGACAAGTTGATTATATTGACCACCAAAATCAATAACTAATACCAATTCTCTATCCATCAATTACCTCTCTCAACTACATAATTATAAATAATTTCTTAGTATTTTCCTATATATAGGAAGCATTTCAACATCATTTAAACTAATATATTTATCAAGTTCCTTAACAGGAATCCATTTAACATTACTATTCTCATCTTCTTTAATATGCAACATTAAAGAATCATCAGCCTCAAACAAAAATGATACATTTAAATGCAAATGAGTACCCACGTATTTACCTCTTTTAACATGGGCCTTAACTGGAAGAATTTCAATTGATGCGATGCCACTTTTCAATAACTTAAAATCACTTAATCCCGTTTCCTCTTTAGCTTCCTTTAAAGCAACACTTAAGAAATCCTTATCTCCATCATTATGACCACCAGTCCAAGAAAAAGAATCATAGATATTATGATAAACCATTAAAACTTTGTCTTTATTTTGATTAAGAATCATCGAACTAGAAGTGAAGTGCATAAAATCATTGTCTCTAGAATATAAAGTATCACCATATATTTCATAGGCTCTTAGTATTCTATCTTTATCTAATATCTCTTGTTCAATATCGCTACTATATTTTCTTATCTCATTCATATTTAAAAACACCATTTAAAAAAGGAGAGCCTAAGCTCTCCTAGTTTAGTTTAATTACTTAATGTCAACGTTGTAGTAAGCTTTCTTACCTTTGTATTGAGCAACTTCACCAAGTTCATCTTCAATTCTCATTAATTGATTGTACTTAGCGATTCTATCAGTTCTACTCATTGAACCAGTCTTGATTTGGCCAGCATTTACACCAACTACTAAATCAGCAATTGTTGTATCTTCTGTTTCACCAGATCTATGAGATACTACAGCAGTATAACCATGAGTCTTAGCTAATTCGATAGCATCTAAAGTTTCAGTTAAAGTACCGATTTGGTTTAACTTGATTAAGATTGAATTAGCAACACCTAAATCAATACCCTTTTGTAGATATTCAACATTTGTAACAAATAAATCATCACCAACAAGTTGAATCTTCTTACCAAGTCTATCAGTTAACTTCTTCCAACCATCCCAGTCGTTTTCAGCCAAACCATCTTCGATTGATAGAATTGGATACTTCTCAACCCAAGCAGCATACATATCAATCATTTCATCACTAGTCTTGATACCATCGCCAGACTTAGTTAATTCATACTTACCAGTTTCTTCATTATAGAATTCACTAGAAGCAGGATCTAGACAAATACCGAAATCCTTCCAAGGCTCATAACCAGCTTCTTTAACAGCTTCAACGATTAATTCTAGAGGTTCTTCATTACCACCAGTGCATGATGGAGCATAACCACCTTCATCACCAACAGCAGTGTTATAACCCTTCTTAGTTAATACTTTCTTTAAAGTATGGAAAACTTCAGAAGACCATCTAATAGCTTCCTTAAATGAAGGAGCACCAACTGGCATAATCATGAATTCTTGCATATCAACTGAAGAATCAGCATGCTTACCACCATTTAATACATTCATCATAGGAACTGGTAATACCTTACCATTAGCACCACCGATATATTTGTATAAAGGCATGCCATAGTAATCAGCAGCAGCTCTACATACTGCTAAAGAAACACCAAGTGTAGCATTAGCACCAAGCTTGCTCTTATCCTTTGTACCATCAAGTTCAATCATAGTCTTATCAATAGCAGCTTGATCTGTAACATCCATACCTAAAATAGCAGGACCAATAATAGCATTTACATTTTCAACAGCCTTTAAAACACCCTTACCTTGGTAACGGCTCTTATCACCATCTCTAAGTTCTAGAGCTTCTCTTTCACCAGTAGAAGCACCAGAAGGTACCATAGCTCTACCAAAAGCACCAGATTCAGTTACAACTTCAACTTCAACAGTTGGATTACCACGAGAGTCAATAATCTCTCTTGCATAAACATCAATAATTCCAGGCATAATTAATTTTTCTTCTCCTTACTTTGTAGCATCAATTATTTCTTTGAAAGAATCAACCTTTAAACTAGCACCACCAATTAGGGCACCATCGATATCTTCCATAGCCATATATTCTTTAATATTGTTAGGCTTTACAGAACCACCATATTGAACTCTAACTGCATCAGCAGCATCGCCATACATCTTTCTGATTTCATCTCTAACAATAGCGCAGCACTTTTCAGCAATTTCAGTATTAGCACTCTTACCAGTACCAATAGCCCAAATTGGCTCATAAGCAACAACGACTTTCTTAACATCTTCACTAGTTAAGTTAGCTAAACCAGCACTAACTTGTGATCTAATTTTTTCTTCAGTCTTACCAGCATCAAATTCAGCTTCAGTTTCACCACAGCACATAATAGGCATAATACCATTTTCAAGTAATTTCTTTACCTTCTTGTTTACAGCTTCATCTGTTTCGCCAAACATTTGTCTTCTTTCACTATGACCAATAACGCAAGATGCGATGCCGATTTCTTTTAACATAGGAATAGAAACTTCACCAGTAAATGCGCCATTATCTTCAAAGTGGCAGTTTTCTGCACCAATAACTAGATTCTTACTGCCTTTAACAGCAACATATAAATCAGTATATGGAGCACAAATACCATATTCACAAGATTCAATGCCAGCAACATATGGATCAATTTCCTTTAAAAATGCTTCAGTTTCAGCAATTGTCTTATTCATTTTCCAGTTGCCGACAATAATAGGCTTTCTCATTAACTATTTCTCCTTGATAACATCAACACCAGGTAAACCCTTGCCCTCTAAGAATTCTAGAGAAGCACCACCACCTGTAGAAACATGGCTAACCTTATCAGCATAACCAAGTTGCTTAATAGCAGCTGCACTATCACCACCACCGATAATAGTAGTACCATCGCATTCTGCAAGTGCCTTAGCAACAGCATTAGTACCAGCAGCAAGAGTAGGATTTTCAAATACACCCATAGGGCCATTCCATACTACAGTCTTAGCAGACTTAACAGCTTCGGCAAATAATTCAGCAGTCTTAGGACCGATATCTAAACCTTCCTTATCAGCAGGAATTGCATCACTTGAAACAACTTCAGTCTCTACTGGACCATCGATTGGATCAGGGAAACTATCAGCAACAACAGTATCAACAGGAAGCAATAACTTCTTGCCTAACTTGTTAGCCTTATCCATCATTTCCTTACAATAATCAAGCTTTGTATCATCAACAAGTGACTTACCAACTTCCTTGCCTTCAGCCTTTAAGAAAGTATAAGCCATACCACCACCGATGATTAAAGTATCACACTTCTCAAGTAAGTTAGAAATAACTGCTAACTTATCAGCAACCTTAGCACCACCTAAAATGCCAACGAAAGGTCTAACTGGATTTTCAACAGCATCACCTAAGAACTTTAATTCCTTTTCAATTAAGAAACCAACAGCACTTGGAAGATAAGTTGGAATACCTACTGTACTTGCATGAGCTCTATGAACTGAACCAAATGCATCAGAAACATATAAATCACCAAGTGAAGCCCAATATTTACCTAATTCTTCATCATTCTTTGATTCACCCTTTTCATAACGAGTGTTTTGCATTAGAAGAACTTCACCATCTTTTAATTCATTAACTGCCTTCTCTAAAGCTTCACCTCTAGTAGCATCAACAAAGACAACCTTAGTATCCTTTAGATATTCTTGAAGTCTAACTGCAACAGGAGCCATGTTGTTCTTCTTTTTAGCAGCAGCAATTTCCTCATCAGTCTTTTTGTAGTCAATCTTACCAAGATGAGATAATAAGATAACTTTTGCCTTATTATCAACTAAATACTTAATAGTTGGTAAAGCAGCAACAATACGATTATCATCAGTGATTTCACCGCTCTTTAAAGGTACATTGAAATCAACTCTGACGATAACTTTTTTACCAGTTACATCTAAATCAGTAACTAATCTTTTAGCCATTTGAAATTTCCTCCTATAACCGACAATATTATAACAAATTTTCATCACACATAATAAACATATTAGTTAACAAATTCACTTGACAACTGATATAGTAATGATATCATTTTGATATCAAAGGAGAAACACATGAAAGAAATTATCTTAGATAAGAAAAGAAACGGCATGATAGCCCTATTATTAATCCTTATAACACTATTGTTATCAATATTTATATTTTTAATATCAATCAAAAACAATAACCTAATAACAGGACTATTATCATGTCTATTATTTATAGTTGATTGTTTCCTACTACCAGGACTAAAAGTACTAAAACCTCAAGAAGCACTAGTACTTACTCTATTTGGCAAATACATCGGCACACTAAAAGGCGAAGGTTTCTATTTCGTAAATCCATTTTGTACATCATTAAATCCAGCTGCAAAAACAAGTCTTTCTCAAAGTGGTGACGTCAAAAAGAAAGGCGTAGAACAAGGCGCAGAAATTGGTTCAAATAAAATTTCTTTAAAAATGATGACATTAAATAACGCTGTTCAAAAGATAAATGATTGCCTAGGCAATCCAGTAGAAATAGGAATAGCTGTTATTTGGAAAGTAAATGATACCTATAAAGCTGTATTTAACGTTGATAACTACAAAGAATACTTAAGCCTACAATGTGACAGTGCCCTTAGAAATGTTGTAAGAATCTATCCATATGATGTATCAAATAATGTCGACACAACAGGTGATGGAATTGCTGATGATGGCTCTTTAAGAGGATCAAGTGAAGTAGTAGCAAGTAGAATCAAAGCTGAAATACAAGAAAAAGTAAAAGAAGCAGGACTAGAAATAATTGACGCAAGAATTACATATCTTGCCTATGCACCTGAAATTGCCTCAGTAATGTTACAAAGACAACAAGCAGCCGCTATAATTGACGCTAGAAAGATGATAGTTGATGGTGCAGTAGGCATGGTAGAAATGGCCCTTGAAAGACTAAAAGAAAACGATGTAGTTGATCTAGATGAAGAAAGAAAAGCCCAAATGGTCTCTAACCTATTAGTTGTCTTATGTGGCAACAAAGATGCCCAACCAATCGTTAATTCTGGTTCGCTATATTAATGGAAAAGAAACAAGTACCATTAAGAATATCTAAAAAACTATTTGATGATTTATCAGCTTGGGCTCAAGATGACTTCAGAAGCATAAATGGCCAAATCGAATACATATTAACAGAATGTGTTAAACAACGAAAGAAAAACGGTAAATACGTATCTGAATCAATAGATGAACCATTAGATGTAGACATTAAACAATTTGAAAAGAAAGGTTAGTTTTCACTAGCCTTTTCTTCTGTCTCAGTATTTTCTTTTTTCTTCTTAGTTTCCTTGATGCCATATAAGTCACACTTTTCTTGAAACTCTTTTTCAGCATCATTTAAATCTTTTAATACTTCTTCTAAACTACGCATGTCCTATATTTTAGCATATAATTATGCCATGTACGTTAAACAAGAAACGATAAACACTATCGTAATTGAAAAAAGCAAATTCATCACTTATCTAAAACCCGTTAAAAGTGAAGAAGAATATAAAGAATACCTAAAAGAAATCAAAAAGAAACACTATGACGCAACTCATGTTTGTTCTGCTCTTGTCTTAAAAGACATCAAAAGAAGTTCAGATGATGGTGAACCAAGTGGAACAGCTGGTGTCCCTATGTTGAATGTTCTAACTAAAAAAGGAATAGAAAACACATGTGCCTTAACAGTTAGATACTTTGGTGGTATAAAACTTGGAGCTGGAGGACTAATTAGAGCCTATGGAAACAGTGTATCTGAAGCTCTTGATAAAGCTACATTATTAATAGATGAAAACTATAATAAGCATCAAATTATATTAAGCTATGAATTAGCCAACAAAGTAGATAACTTCTTATTTAATAACACACTAAAATTAGAAAAAGAATACGATGAACAAGTTACTATAAACTATGTATTAAAAGATGATGCCTTAAACAATAAAATAATTGAATTTACCAGAGGCATTGAACCTACATTAATAGGCAAGGAAATAATCCAAAAAGTGGTAAAATAACGATATGGAAATACAATACTTTTTACAAGTCTATAATTCGTACATTAAATACATCTATTATCTACTAGCACTAATTATTGTGATAGCGCTAGTAATATTACTTAAAAAAACAATTGAATTAGCTAAAAGCTTACAAGTAGTAGCGAAACATGGAGAAAATATAGCCAACAATCTTACTACTATGCAAGATAAAGTAGAAGTAATAGATCATACATGTTCTACTAGCATTCCTTTCTTTACTAAAATATTCTTGATTGTTTCAATATTGAATGAAACTACTAAAGATTTCTTCAATACTAAGACAAGTAAACGTAACTTTAGAAAATCATTTAAGAAAGTATGTAAGATACAAAAGAAAATTGATCCATCTTTCTCGTTTGCGAAAGTAATAGGATCAATCACTAGATAGCACATCAGCTATCTTTTTTTATGCAATAGAGTAGAGTGAAGAAAACAATATTTTGTTCTCTTCGACCCTCTCATTGCA
>CAVEWG010000006.1:0-4803 GCA_963619285.1 Oscillospiraceae bacterium
TCTTATCAAGTCCTTTATCTGCTACATTTAAGGCAGTAAGCTTTGCGTTCTTGATAGTCTTTTGCGTTTCAGGCTTGTTGATAAAATCAACGACAGAGTCTTTAATGTTGGTGGCCATCTTAATTGCGCCTTGAATATTTTCGTTTTCCACAAATTTTTCCATTGTTGACTTATAACTGTCATCTTTGATTTTTACATATTCTGCG
This sequence comes from Oscillospiraceae bacterium, assembly GCA_963619285.1. GTDB lineage: Bacteria > Bacillota_I > Bacilli_A > Erysipelotrichales > Erysipelotrichaceae > Colivicinus. The sequence continues at coordinate 207 of CAVEWG010000006.1, forward strand.
TCATCACCTGGTTTGATTTCGTCAAACTTCTTATAAGCGAATTCAGCAGCTTGTTTGCATTTTTCATCAACACGGTCTAAGAACTTGTTTAATTCTTCCTCATTGTTGATTTGTTCAACAACATTTTTAAGCTTTATGGAAGCTTCATCAATTGTATCAATAGTCTTTTCTGAAATAGTGCGAATCTTGACAGCTTCTTCTTCGGTTGCGTTAGTTAGTTTTCTATCTGCGGCTTCTTTGATTGCGCTGACAATATCTTGCATATTTTTTATAGTTTCATCAAATCTACTCATATGCACCTCCGTATTAATTATACTATTTATTGTATAATTAATGTTATGAGAAGAAGAAATGGATTTGGTTTTGGTATATTTGGATTAATATTCCTTGTCGCTATTATTGGGGATGTTGCCTATGGCTTAGTTTATTTGGCGATCGCGCTAGTTCCTCTAGCTGCCTTAGGCATGCTTATTTATGCGGTTGTTAAGGGCGCAAATAAAGCTAGCGCTAATACAAACAAGTATTCTAGTAGTAAGGCCTATAATTTAAATAATGCTGATATAAATAAAATTGATAAGAAATTAAATAACTATTTTAAGAAGAATATTTCTTTGCCAGTAATTGATGGCATATCTTTAACAACGCAATCTGGCAAGTTTACTACTGTTGATCAATTGTATCTAACTTATAAAGATGAAAAGATATGTAAACTATGTGAATTTAGGAATCAATATGGTGATGTCTATAAGAAGATAATGGACTTATTATTGGTATTTTCTAATAAGGGTGATGATGTCTTAAAGGCTGATGTTAAAACTGAGGATATCAAACCTTCTAAAAAGCTAAGTGACGCTGATAAGTATATTGATGAAATCAATAAGTTAAATGATGCGATTCCTCAAGAAGAAATTACTAATGGTTTATATCAAACTTGTGATTTGATTAAGCAAGTTGATTTATTAAGTGAAAATCATAAAGACAACAATAAAATCACTAAGTTATATGATTATTATTTGCCTATTCTTGTTTCTGCTTTAGAGAAGTATAAGAAGCTTCAAGACTCTAAGGTTAAAGGTGATGACTTTAATCAAACTGAGGCTGGTTTAATTAAGACTATTGTTTTAATTAATGAGGCTTTAAAGACAATTTGTTCAAGTATGCAAGAAGATGAATATATGAATATAAATGCTGATGTTAATACTTTACAGAGTTTACTTGAAAAAGATGGTTATGGAAAAGATCCATTTGGGAGTAATAAATAATGGCTGATCAAGATATTTATAAGATTGTTGAACAAATGAATAAGAATAAGATTTCTGATAGCTCTAAGGTAGATGAAATCTTTAGTATGCTAGATTCTTTAACAGCAGAGCCGGTTAAGTCTAGTGTTTCTTATAATTCTAATAGTAGTAGAGTTTCTTCTTTGGCTGATTTAAAAAATAGTATTAAGCCCATTAAGAAACCTAGTTTTCCTGCCCAAATAAGACCCTTTGAAAATAGATCTGATTGTTTTATTAACATCATTCAAGAAGTAAATTATAGTCAAGATAATAATGATGACTATGTAAAAGGGCATAAAGATGCTCTAGGTAAGTATTATAGTGCTGCTAAGAGTAATTCTAAGGACTTGTGTATTGTTGAGGGGCAAGTTAATGATGAACTAAAGAATAGAGGTAGAGCTAGTAACTCTGATTTGTATGCAAGAGGCTATTATGATGGTCTTGAGTATATTTCTAAGGCTTTAGTTACTTCTAAGAATTTAATTAGTAAGAAGATGTATCAAAAATTATTAAGTGAGTTAGGTTAATGAATAAAGACGAAAGAGAAAAACTTCTAGAGGAAGTATTAAATAAAAAGCGAAATATTAGTGTTGATGATTCTTTAAAGATTATTGAATCTACTGAAAATGAATTAAATAGATTATTAAACGCCAATAAACAAGATATAAATGAACTTGTTAAACAAAATGATGTGACAAGTGATGAATATTTAGCTTCTTTAAAAAGCGAAATGGAAACTGATTTAGGAACTAAGATTGAAACACCTGAGAAGGTTGTTGTGGGCAAGGGCTCTAAAGAAGTATTTGACAAGATTTGTGAAGAATTAAAGAAGAAAGTAATTGGCCAAGATAAAGCCTGTGAAGAAATAGCCATGGCTTTTAGAAGACCATATGTAGTAGGTAGTAATCCTAAGCTTATTCGTAATTCGATTATTGTCTATGGAAACAATGGTACAGGCAGACACTTACTAGTAGGAGAGATGGCTAATCTTTTATATGAAAATGGTTTAACGGTTTCAAGTGAAGTGTGTTCACTTGATATGAAAAGATATCAATCAAGTAGCCAAGAAATATTGTTTTTACAGGACTTGTATGTAGCACTAAGTGGTAGAAATCCTATTATTTTAATTGAGAACTTTAAAGAAAGTTCACCAGTATTTAATATGATGCTGAATGAACTTGTGTTAAATGGAAGAGTTTTATTGAATCAAAGATATACTTTTGTGAACAATCAGATGCAAGAAGCTACTTCCAAGTTAAGCAAGGATGTTATTGATCACTTAGATGGAAACAATAAAATACTAGTGTTTGTATCGGAAGATAAGCCTAGTAAGTTAATGGATGTCTTTGGTAAGTCTTTTATTGAAAAGATTGAAGATAAGATTGAAACAGAAAAGTTAAATGAAGATGCCCTTAAGATTATTGTTGATAGTCTATTAAAAGACTTAGAGACTAAGAGTGAGACTCAATTTGAACTTGATTTAGTTATTGAAGATAATGTTAAGGACTTTTTGTTTAAGAACTATGAGCCAAATGATGGCGTTGATTCTATAACGCCTATCATAGATAAGATTTATAACAGTTTAGTTAATATTACTTTACAAAATAATGATATTGATGTTTTGACTTTAAAGTATGATGGTTCTATTAAGACTATTTTTAATAATCAAACTTTTGATTTGGATTTAAATGATGATTCTTCAAAGGAAAGAGAAGAGATTCAAAAAGAACTAGATGAAATTGTTGGTTTAAAGTCAGTTAAGGATTATTTGCTGTCTTTGGAAAATCATATAAAGATTACTCAAATTAGAAAACAAAAGGGTTTAAAGACTGCTGATGTTTCTAAGCATATGATTTTTACAGGTAATCCAGGTACTGGTAAGACTACTATTGCCCGTATTGTTTCTCGTATGATGAAGGCTTGTGGCATCTTAAAACAAGGACAGCTTGTTGAAGTAACACGCGGCGATTTAGTTGGTAAATATGTAGGACATACTGCTCCTTTGACTATGAATGTTATTAATAGTGCACTAGGCGGTGTTTTGTTTATAGATGAGGCCTATTCTTTGTATAGAGGAAAGGATGATTCTTTTGGACTAGAAGCTATTGATACTTTGGTAAAGGGCATGGAAGATCATCGCGATGATTTAATTGTTATATTGGCTGGTTATTCTAAGGAAATGGAAGAGTTTTTAACAGCTAACTCTGGTTTAAAGTCTAGGTTTGCCAACATTATTCATTTTGATGATTATACTGGTGAAGAGATGATGCTTATTGCTAAGAGCATCGCTAAGTCTAAGGGCTATGTAATAAGCGATGAGCTTACTAAGCCTTTAACTGATTACTTTACAATAGTACAGGGAAAAGATGATCCAAATAGTGGTAATGGTAGACTTGCTCGTAATAAGGTAGAGGAAGCTATTCTTAAACAATCTAAGCGTTTATTAGATAATCCTGATGATGATATAAGTGAGCTTAAACTTGTTGATTTTAATTTGAGTGACTAATATGAAACTAATGGAAATTTGGAAAGCAGACATAGATAAAGCCTATAATCTTCAAAGTAGTTTTGAAAAAGATGAAAATGGTTTTTGTAATGATGCGTATGGTATAAGTAAGAAAGAATATGCTGCTTATCTTGAAACTTGTCAAAACAATTCATTAGGTATTAATTTAAAAGAAGGCTATGTACCTGATACCAAGTATGTTCTTGTTGATGATGAAGATAATTATGTTGGTATCTTTAATCTTAGACACAAATTAAATGATTTTTTAAGAAATGGTCCAGGTCATATTGGCTATGGTATTTCAAAGGAATATCGTCATAAAGGATACGCTACAAAGGGTTTAGCTCTTTGTCTAAAGAAGGCAAAAGAACAAGGCATAGATGTAGCTTATCTATCAGCTCATAAAGATAATTATCCAAGTATAAAGGTTCAATTAAATAATGGTGCATATATTGACCATGAAGATGATAAGGAAGTATATACAAGAATAAAGTTATAACGGTTAAAAAGCCGTTATTTTTTATATGTGCCTAAAATAAAAAAGTCTCCTCTGGGAACACATCATTGAGAGGTGCGGGGAGTCCTGTCTTAGATATTGTAAGGGCATCGATATCTAATGTCAAATCATCACTAGTTGGTTTAAAAACAATATTAATTATAAATTCTTCAATAAATAGAAAGATGAACTACTCCTATGCTAAAGCATAAAAAGTTTCCTACTCAATAACTCTAATGAGTTAAGTATCAATAGGCTAGCCCCACAGTTCCTGTGGTTGTATTAGGTTTAATTCTATCAAACCATTGTATCTAA
>CAVEWG010000007.1:0-57165 GCA_963619285.1 Oscillospiraceae bacterium
CATCTCTTTATTTATCTTTCTTTTAGGATCAGATATAGATATAGCAGTTAAAACATTATCATAAGCATTTAAATAGTTTAATAGATTATAGTTTTGAAATATGATTTGAACATCTTTCTTATGATAGTTATCATAGCCTATATCTTTTATATTATTACCTTTAAAAAGAATACTACCTTTCTTTGGTTCATCTAGTCCTGCTAGTAGTATTAATAGAGTAGTCTTACCTGATCCTGATTCTCCTACTATTGAATAAAACTTTGATTCTTTAAAAGAATAGTTAACATTATTAAAGATAGTTCTCGTATTTTGACCATCTTGATAATAATAATCAAGATCTTTTACTTCTAGTATTTCATTCATCTATCATGACCTCTCTTACTTTTAATGTGAATATCGATAATACACTGATGATTGTGCTTATGATTATTACTATTATTTCAATACCAGCAATCTTTAATAGTTGTGAATTATCAATGTTTATCTGTAGATTATTGATAGCTTTTATACTATCTGTATAATCTAGAGTTTTGTTTTCTACTGTGAAATTATTTATTGAATCAATGTTTTCAAATAGTGTGACTAGATGCTTGCTAAGAAGGGAGGAAACAACTATAGCAAGTACTAGCGCAATTAATGATACTAATATATATTGTATAGTTAGTTCTATCATTAACGATGTTTTACTTTGGCCTAAGGAGGATAGTAGGCCAATTTCTTTCTTTCTTCTATTTAAGTCTAAGTTAATTATTAAGATATAAAGAATAATTGTTGCCACTAGTGCGAACTTAAACAAGAAATTAGTATTATTAGATATGGCTTCTATGTTGCCTGCAAAACTATAATATGAATCAAGTGATGTTTCATATTTTATATTCTTACCATCCATTGTGTTTAACTCTTGCATATAGTTGATAAATTCTTCGATATCTTCGAAGTCCGAAAGGGTTGCGATACATGGCATAAATAGATAATAGGTATTACTGTAATCAACTTTTTTAGCTTGATCATACATTTCCATGAATAGCTTTTCAGGGATGATGGCGCCATCTTCAGCAAAATGATTGCTGTTTGGAGTGAAGTAAATTCTATCATTTAAAATACCGATTACTTCTAAATCGTATGTTTTGTATATTTCTATATCTCCATCGCTAGGCAACATAATTGAATAAGATATATAATCACCAACATCTACTTTTTTAATTTGGCCATCAACGTATTGATAAGTTTTTGGTGTAACAACACACACTAGGCTGCCTCTTTCTATTTCGTCATCGCTAAACGTTCTTCCTTTTTGAATTTTTGTGTAATTTATTATCGTTTCCTCTCCATCTTTGTATGTATGATAATTATATTTATAGTGAATAATTGAAAAATCGCTATTTTGGCAACTAAATAATTTAAAGGGAGAAAAATACGGAGCATTATCGTTTTTATACTCATCGAACGTAGATATTTGTTCTATGTCATTAAAATCGCCTGTTCTATTAGCTTGTTTTACTTCTTCATAATTACCGTAAAATGCAAGACCATATACTTCACCATAGGCCTTTATAGGAGTGATATTAGGAAAACTCAAATTTATATCCATATACTTTGGATTAAACTTATTTTTTACATCTGTTAAATCGGCATAATATTCTTCTGAAACTGCTTGTACAGTGCTTTTATCATTTTGAAGACTTCCAAAAGTAACGTTACTGCTTAAGGATACGAGCGATTTTACACTTTTTGTTAAACTACTTTTTACCTCATTACCGACATTTTTAAAAAAATAGCTAGAACATAATAAGCAGGAAATAACAAACATCACCACTAGAAGTAGTGATGTTTGTCTAAGCCTATTAATGATTGATTTATAAATGCGACTAATCATGGTAAATAAAATGTATGCTGATGAGTTATGTATTTTGCTGATCCGTTTATTGTTTCTTTTACTCTTGATGAGACAACAATCTTTACAGAGTTTCCGGATTTAGACGTGTAATAAGTAGTGTTAACAACGGTGACGCTATAAGTTCCATCTTGAGGACCGGAATTGTCATTTACACCAGTTGTACAACTTGATACACTAACATTAGATGCGAATGCAGATCCAGAACTATCAACTCCGTGATAATATGTACCCGAAACTCTAAATTGTACTTGATAGCTATATGTTCCATCAGTATATGTTGTATAGTCTGCTGCGTATTTACTGAACGGTTTTGTAATACCTGCTGGCATTATAGGATAATTGTCTTCATCAGCGAATGAACTAGCACATGGTGCAACAAAAGAAATCGTCAACACTATCAAACATGTGCATATTGACTTGAAAAGTTTCATAACTTAACCTCCTTGAAACTTAATAGTTTATGTTGCAACACTTACTATTTATGTCTTAATTATAACGTTTAGCTTAATTCTTGCCTATTGACAAAAAGTTTATAAGGTATTAACTTTTTGTTCATAGGTGGGATAACAATATGAAATATGAAGATTTAGGTATTTTGTTAACTTTAGATGAGTGTGAAAGTATCAATAAAGCCGCTAATAAACTTTTTATGTCACCAACTGGGCTAAGTAAAAAAATTAGTTCATTAGAAAAAGAACTAGGGACATCATTGTTTAAACGTACGGCAACAGGGTGTGAACTAACAGATAATGGAAAAATAGTTTTAGAGTATACAAAAAAGATTAACGATTTAATCGATGAATGTAAAGATAAAATAAAATCAAACGACACTTTAAAAGTAAGAGTAGGCTTTTCTTTTTTATATGATAGAGAGTTCTTTAAAATAATATTAGCAGCTAATAGATTTATTGATAAACAATATATTTTTGAACCTGTTTCAATGGATAATGTTTTCTATGAAAAATCTGTCGAAAATCTTTTTTCATGCATAGGGAACTCGATTGATATGTTATTAGACATAGAAGGAAATAGAAATAATAAAGAGTATATTTCATTGCCTATTGCCGAAAATAGAATATGTCTTCTTGTTCCGAGAGGACACAAACTATATAAAAAAAGAAGCATTAAAATTGAAGATTTGGCAGATTTAAAAATTCTTAAATTTGCAGACGGTTTTTATGAGTCTGCTGATAAGACTGTAAAACACATAAAAGATAATTGCAAAAATGTTGTTTTTGAAGATTTGACGGACTATTTTGATAGCGTTGGCACTTATTGTGTAAATAATAATTTGGTATTTTTATGTATAGATTCTTATAGATCAGTAGAGCCAAATGAGAGACTAATACCTTTAGATTTTAGTGATCCTATTCCGTTTTGTATGATATATAGAAAAGACAGTCCCAAAGAATTGGTTGATATTATTAAAAGTATATATAAAATAATCAAGAGAAGAAGACGTCGTTAGCAGGTAAAAAGCACTTCCTTCTTTACAAGAATGTTAAAATAAATAAGGTTAGAAAGAAGGAATTTATTTGTGATAAATGTTTATATTATTTCAGGATTTTTAGGTGCTGGCAAGACTACTTTCATCAAGAAATTATTAAGTGAAAAGAAGTTTAAAAAAGTAATGCTTCTTGAAAATGAATTTGGTGAAGTTGGAGTAGATGGCGCTTTTTTTGATTCAGCATTAAATGTAAAAGAAATCAATAATGGTTGTATTTGTTGTTCTTTAAAAGGCGACTTCAAGTCAGCTCTAGAAGAAATTGAAGACATGGACGTAACTGACTTACTTATCGAACCATCAGGTGTAGGTAAACTATCAGATATCTTAAATGTTGTAAAAGAAGATGAAGACTTTAGAGTTGTTTCTCATATTTGTATCGTCGATGTTAAGACATGTAAGAAGTATCATAAGAACTTCAAAGATTACTTTGATGATCAAGTAAAAGCAGCGAACGCAATTGTTTTATCACATGTTGATGTTGCTGGAGATAAGATTGAAGAAGCTAAGGAAATTGTTAAAGAAATTAATAATGATGTAACTATTATTGATAAAGCTATTGAATTCTATACAATTGATGAATTAATGGATTTAATTGTAGCTGGAGCAGATATGGGGTTCGAATCTGAAGAGGAAGAAGATGAACATTGCTGTTGCTGCTGTTGTAGTGGGGAAGGCCATGAACATCATCACCACCATCATGACCACGATCATGAAGAAGAGGAGTTTGAATCTGATGAGGAGCATAAACATCACCACCACCATCATGATGATGAAGATGAATTGTTCAAGAATCAAATTGTAAGAACTGATTATGTATTTACTAAGGAAGAACTTGAACAGATATTAAGTAATGTAGATGAAGATATTATTCGTATTAAGGGATATGTTAATACAAAAGAGGGTACTATGTATCTAAATTATGTATTGAATGAATATCATTTATATTTAGGCGAGAAAAGAGATAACGCTATAGTTTCAATTATTGGAACAAGTATTGATAAGAATAAGTATAAAGAGGCTTTCCATGGATAGACCAATCTATGTTGTTTCAGGGTTTATAGATTCAGGAAAGACTACTGCTATTAAAAGAACTTTATTAGATCCTCGTTTTACTGAAAAAGAGACTACTTTAATCATTTCTTTTGAAGAAGGCGATGAAGAATATGATAAGGAATTCTTAAGTCAAACTCATAGTAGTGTAGTTTACATGGACTTTAAGGATTTTGATGCAAATAAGTTATTAGAACTAGATGACATCTATAATCCAGATCGTTTCTTTATTGAGTTTAATGGCATGGATGATGATTCTGCCTTAATGAATATGGATTTACCTTTAGGTATGGAATATGCTCAACTTATTTGTACAATTGATGCATCTAAGTTTAAGTTGCAAGTAGGCAATATGCCTCAGTTCATGTTTAATCATGTAAATGCGTGTGAGATTATTGTCTTAAATAGATATGAAGGAGCTGACTTTAGATATCTTAGAAACAATATCAAGAGCATGAATCAATATTGCGCTATTGGTCTAGAAGATAAAGATGGCAATATGTATGAAATGCCAAAAGATGATTTGTTTGATAAAAACAATCTAGATATCAATGATACAGATTATGGATTGTTCTATATGGACGCTATTGATAATTATCAAAAATATAATGGTGCGCCTATTAAATTTAATGGCTTTTATCTAGAAGGCGATAAAGAAACTAAAGTAATAGGTAGATACGCTATGGTATGTTGCGCTAATGATACTCAAAGACTTGGTATGATGGTTAAGGGTTTAAAACAAGACTTAGAAGTTAATCATTATTATCATATAGAAGGTATCTTTAGAGTAAAGAATGAAAGAGGTGGCATTAGAATCTATATCGAAGGTAAGAATGCTGCTGAAATAGAGAAACCGAAAGAGGAGTTTGTAAACTTTAACTAATGTCACTGTGGGGATTATTTTTAGAAGGACTATTATCTTTCTTGTCGCCATGTGTATTGCCAATGGTTCCTTTATATATGTCTTATTTGGCAACAAATAAGAATAATAAAAAGATAGTTGTATTCTTGAATTCATTATTCTTTGTCTTGGGCTTAAGTGTTATATTTCTAATACTTGCCTTGGCTATAGATACAATAAAACCATTAATAGATGAATATTCTACTATTATTACTTTAATAAGTGGAATTATTATTATCTTATTTGGCTTACATGAAACAGGACTTATCACCATATCTGTAAACATAAGACAAAAAGATATTAGCATGGACACCACTAACATGAACTTTATTAAAGCTTTCTTGTTAGGATTCTTGTTTTCACTTGTAATATCACCATGCATTGGACCAATGTTATCAAGCGCGATACTACTTGCAGCATCTAGTAAAGTAGGTGGACTATATATACTTGTATATGCGCTTGGCTTACTTATTCCATTTTTTATAACAGGCTTATTTACAACATCTATTGTTTCGTTTCTTAAGAATAAAAAGAATGTCTTAAAATATGTAGGAATTGTAGCAGGCATTATCCTTATTGTCTATGGTGGGTATATGACTGCTAATAGTTCAAAAGAGATTTTGAGCCTTAAGAATAGTACCGCAGCACCTACAAATGAAGAAGAAAGTAGTCAAACTGCTTCAAATTATTTACCAGGAAATGATTTTTATGATCAAAATGGCAATATAATTCATTTAAATGATTATAAAGGTCAATATGTAATAATGAATTTCATTGCGACATGGTGTACTTATTGTATAAATGAGATACCAGAATATTTAGAATTTGCTAAAGCTCATGATGATATTAAATGTTTCTACGTAATGTCACCAAGTAGTAGTAGTGTAAGTAAAGAAGAAATAATTTCCTTTATTGAAGAAAAGGGTATAGATATAGAAGTAATAATAGATGAAGATGATGTGCTCTATAATCTATGTAATCCAAGTGCTTTTCCAACCATGTTTGTGGCAAGTAAGGAAGCTGAGATACTTGGGTATGTATCTGGCGCCTACGATTTAGAAGGATTTAATTCAATACTTGATACTGTAAAAGAACAATATGATTAATGAAAAGGAAGAGCTATACTCTTCCTTTTAACTAGTGAATGTAACTGTTTTTAAAGATTCTTTGACCCAATCTTTATTTTGCGACATAGAATCATAATTGCCGTAAACAAATACACAATAATAAGTGGTGTCATTAAGATATAATCCATCAATATTATAATATTTATTATCATTAGACGACGAAGACCTTAGCTTTTTGTTCACAATAACTGTAGCATTATCTTTATTAACTAAGACCTCAGATTCTTCTTCATTATTCATGTCGGCAATAAACTTTCCCGCCATATCTTTAAATTCAGGCACATCTGTTGAGTATTTGATTTGTTGCGCAACAAGATATAACCCATTATCTTCATCTATAAACAAGTAATTTTCATTAGAACTATAATCTTCTATAAAATTAGTGGTTTCATCAACTTTTAGTGTTAAGTCAAAGGCACTTATTTCTTTATTCAAATTATAATTGCTGCTTTTACAAGCGGTCCCTAATATAAGTAACAGAATAATGGATAAGATAGAAAAGGTCTTTTTCATATTTGTGTCCTCCTTATTTAACGATTTACTATCTTCTTTTATACATTCATAATATCAAATAAAAAAAGAACTACCCATTGGATAGTTCTCTATATAATTATTTAATCAATTAGTAATTACTTAATGATTTCAGTAACGTTACCAGAACCTACAGTTCTACCGCCTTCTCTAATAGAGAATTTAGTACCATTTTCAAGAGCGATAGGAGCGATTAGTTCAACAGTCATTAATACGTTATCACCAGGCATAACCATTTCCATAGCGCCACCGTTGTTATCTTTGATTTCTTCAACAACACCAGTAACATCTGTAGTACGGAAATAGAATTGAGGACGGTAGTTTACTACGAATGGAGTATGACGACCACCTTCTTCTTTAGTTAATACGTAAACTTGAGCCTTGAAGTTTGTATGAGGAGTAACTGAACCAGGTTTAGCAAGTACTTGTCCTCTTTCGATTTCATCACGGTTAACACCACGAAGTAATGCACCGATGTTATCGCCAGCTTCAGCTTCATCAAGTTGCTTTCTGAACATTTCAAGACCAGTAATAACTGTCTTTCTTGTTGGCTTAATACCTACGATTTCAACTTCATCATTTAGATGAGCAACACCACGTTCTACTCTACCTGTAGCAACAGTACCACGACCAGTGATAGTGAATACATCCTCTACAGACATTAAGAATGGCTTATCAGTTTCTCTTTGTGGAGATGGGATGTATGCATCAACAGCATCCATTAATTCATCAATCTTTTCTTCATAAGCTGCATCGCCTTCAAGAGCCTTAAGAGCAGAACCTCTGATGATTGGAGCGTTATCGCCATCGAAACCATATTCAGATAATAATTCTCTTACTTCCATTTCAACTAAGTCGATTAATTCTGGATCATCAACCATATCGCACTTGTTTAGGAATACTACGATGTAAGGTACACCAACTTGTCTAGCAAGTAAGATGTGTTCTCTTGTTTGAGGCATTGGTCCATCAGTTGCAGCAACAACTAGGATAGCACCATCCATTTGAGCAGCACCAGTAATCATGTTCTTTACATAGTCGGCATGTCCTGGGCAGTCAACGTGAGCATAGTGTCTCTTTGCAGTCTTATATTCAACGTGTGCAGTATTAATAGTGATACCTCTAGCTTTTTCTTCTGGAGCACCATCAATTTGATCATAAGCTTTAAATTCAGCTTGGCCTTTTTCTGCTAATCTCTTAGTGATAGCAGCAGTTAAAGTAGTTTTACCATGGTCAACGTGACCGATAGTACCAATATTGACATGTTCTAATGAACGGTCAAATTTTTCTTTTGCCATTTGTTTTCCTCCTGTTTAGCAAATTAATTTTAAGATAAATCGCACTAATATTCAATTAGTCTTTAGCGTTTTTCTTAGCGATTGATTCAGCGATGCTCTTTGGAACTTCTGAATAGTGATCCATTTGCATCATATAGTTACCACGACCTTGAGTAAATGATCTTAGGTCAGTTGCGTAACCAAACATTTCTGATAGAGGTACGTAAGCTCTAATAACGATTGCGTTTCCTCTTTCTTCTTGTTCTCTGATTTGTCCACGACGCTTAGTAACATCACCCATTACAGCACCTAAGTACTCACTTGGAGCAGTTACTTCAACATCCATGATTGGTTCAAGTAATACTGGATCACATTTTTTAGCAGCTTCTTTTAAAGCTAGAGAAGCAGCAGTCTTAAATGCCATTTCACTTGAATCGACTTCGTGGTAAGAACCATCGAATAATGTAGCTTTAATATCTACAACTGGATAACCAGCAACAAGACCATTGTTTAAGGCAGCAATTAAGCCATCTTGAGTAGGTTTAATGTATTCTCTTGGAACTGATCCACCAACAACAGCGTCAATGAATTCAAATCCTTTGCCTTCTTCATTTGGTTCAAACTTAATCCAAACGTGACCATATTGACCTCTACCACCAGATTGTCTAACGAACTTACCTTCACAATCTGCAGCTTTTCTAATTGTTTCTCTAAAGGCAACTTGTGGAGCACCAATATTACATTCAACCTTGAATTCTCTCTTCATTCTATCAACGATGATATCTAAGTGAAGTTCACCCATACCAGCGATAATAGTTTGACCAGTTTCTTCATCAGTATATGTTCTAAATGTTGGATCTTCTTCAGCTAACTTAGCTAAAGCAGCGTCCATCTTATCTGAGTCAGCCTTAGTCTTAGGTTCAACAGACATTTGGATAACTGGTTCAGGGAATACCATTGATTCTAGGATAATTGGGCTCTTTTCATCACACAATGTATCACCAGTAGTAGTATCCTTTAAACCTACAGCAGCAGCGATATCACCAGCGAAAACTTCTTCGATTTCAGCACGGTGGTTAGCATGCATTTGTACAAGTCTACCAAATCTTTCTTTCTTATCCTTAGTAGCATTTAATACATAACTACCTGCAGTAGCCTTACCAGAGTAAACTCTGAAATAAGTAAGTCTACCTACGAATGGGTCAGTCATTACTTTGAATGCTAATGCAGCGAATGGTTCACTGTCGCTTGGATGTCTTGCTTCTTCTTGTCCATCTAATGTAATACCCTTAATAGAAGGTACATCAAGTGGAGAAGGTAAGTATTCGATTACTGCATCTAGTAATAATTGAATACCTTTGTTCTTATAAGCAGAACCGCAAAGTACAGGGAAGAAATCAGCACCGATAACAGCTTTTCTGATTGTCTTCTTGATTAGATCAACTGGAATTTCTTCACCTTCAAGGTATTTTTCCATTAGATCATCATCATATTCAGATAACATTTCAAGTAGATCTGTTCTTAATAGTTCAGCTTCTTCCTTGAATTGATCTTCAATATCAGTAACAGAAATATCTGTACCTTGATCATTGTTGTACATATATTGTTTACGTTCAACAAGATCAATAATTCCTCTAAATGTATTTTCAGCACCAATTGGCATTTGGATTGCGGCAGCCTTAGCGCCTAATCTATTGCCGATTGATTTAACTGACATCATGAAGTCAGCACCTGTAGCATCCATCTTGTTACAGAAAACAATTCTTGGAACACCATATGTAGTAGCTTGACGCCATACTGTTTCAGTTTGAGGTTCAACACCTGCTTTAGCATCTAAAACAGTTACTGCACCATCTAATACTCTTAGAGATCTTTCAACTTCTACTGTAAAGTCAACGTGTCCTGGTGTATCGATAATGTTAATACGATTCTTAGGGAATTGATGGTTTTGGCCAGCCCAGAAAGTAGTAGTGGCAGCACTAGTGATAGTGATACCTCTTTCTTGTTCTTGGGCCATCCAGTCCATTTGTGAAGCACCATCATGTGTTTCACCAATCTTATGAGTTTTACCAGTGAAGAAAAGAATACGTTCAGTACAAGTAGTCTTACCAGCATCGATGTGAGCCATGATACCGATATTTCTAGTATTTTCTAAGCTATACTCTCTTGCCATAATATTCCTTTCTTATTACCAGCGGAAGTGAGCGAATGCCTTATTAGCATCAGCCATCTTATGAGTGTCTTCCTTCTTCTTAACAGATTGTCCAACACCATTAGAAGCATCGATGATTTCGTTTGCTAATCTTTGTTCCATAGTTTTTTCACTTCTTAAACGAGAATAGTTAACGATCCATCTTAAACCAAGAGTTAGTCTTCTCTCTCTTGATACTTCAACTGGAACTTGGTAGTTTGCACCACCAACTCTTCTTAATTTTAATTCTAATTCTGGCATAACATTGTCAAGCGCTTTTTCAAACACTTCCATTGGTTGTTGACCAGTTTTTTCTTCTACGATTTGAAATGCATTATATAAAATGTTCTCTGCTACGTCTTTTTTACCGTCTAACATGATTTTGTTGATTAAACGAGTAACAAGCTTTGAATTATAAATAGGATCTGCTAATACATCTCTTTTTGCAACATGTCCTTTTCTTGGCATATTATCTTAATCTCCTTTCATGTTTATTTAGGGCGTTTAGCACCATATAGTGAACGACCTTGTTTACGATTATTAACGCCGGCACAGTCAAGTGTACCTCTGATGATATGGTATCTGACACCTGGTAAATCCTTTACTCTACCACCTCTAATAAGTACAACTGAGTGTTCTTGTAGGTTATGGCCGATACCTGGAATATAAGCAGTAACTTCCATACCATTACTTAATCTAACACGGGCATACTTTCTTAAAGCTGAGTTAGGTTTCTTTGGAGTCATTGTACCAACTCTGGTACAAACACCTCTTTTTTGAGGGGATGCCAAGTCAATAGGTCTAGACTTTAAAGAATTGTAACCCTTGTTTAATGCAGGTGACTTAGACTTGAAAGTTCTAGCTGTTCTACCTTTTCTTACTAATTGATTAATTGTAGGCATTTATTTCTCCTTTCACTTTCTAGCACACAATTACAGGTGTGCCAAGATTTCGCTTAATATATAGATCCATCACGGATCCTTAAGCCTTTCTATAATACAATGAATAATTTCTATATGCAATAGTTATTTTAAACTTTTTGCGCTTTTTCAACTTTAAAAACTTTTTATATAATATAGTTATTAGTGGAGGAATTGTATATGACATTCTTTAAATCTATTAAAAAAATAATGTTGCTAGTTAACCTTATATATATAGTAATAGGTTACTTGTTATTGGCTAAGGGTTCTGCTTGCGTAGAACTTGTAATATCCTTACTTGGATATGGACTAGGAATTGCTGGTATCTTTGAAATAGTAAGATACTTTCTAATAAAGATAGATGAAAGATACAAAAGAAATGATTTTATCTTAGGTATCGCCTTATTAGCATTAGCCATTGTAGTACTTATTTGTAAATATTCTCTATCTGATATCGCAACAGTTGCCCTAGGAATTGCGATCATTGTATCAGCTGCCTTAAAGGTGCAAGATGCCATAGATGCTAAAAAGATAGGCTCTAATTTATTTGGAACTTATATGATACTAATGATTATTTGTATAGGACTTGGAGCTCTTGTTATTATTAACTTTTTCTATATCTTAGATTATCGTTTGTTATATATAAGCGCAGGTATTGGCTTATTGTTCTCTGGCTTAACTGATTTATTATCTAATATCTATTTAGCTGTATTAAAAACTAAGTATGAAAAGAATAAAGGGCTCGAACCCAATAATGATGATCAAAAGATTATCGATGTAGAGCCTAATGAGCCAGTTAAAGATGAACAAACAACTCAGGAATGTACTTCAGAAACTAAATTTACACCAATTGATGCTGACAGGGTAGTAGATGTTACTCCTAATCAAACCACTAATGATGAAAATAAGTAGATATGTCACAAATTACTAAAAAAGCACTTGAAGAATCTTTGAAGAAATTACTGCTTCAAAAGCCATTAAATAAGATAACAGTAAGCGATATTACTGAAGATTGCGGTATTAACCGTATGACTTTTTATTATCATTTTAAAGATATTTATGATTTAGTAGAATGGTCTTGTTTAGAAGATGCTTCTAAAGCTCTTGAAGGTAACAAGACCTATAACACTTGGCAAGAAGGCTATCTTAGAATATTTGAAGCTGTAAAAGAAAATAAGCCATTCATTATGAATGTTTATAATTCGGTAAGTAGAGAACAAATTGAAAACTATTTGTTTAAGGTAACTTTTAAATTACTAGAAGATGTAGTAGAAGAACAAGCCAAGGATATGTCGGTGTTAAAAGAAGATAAGTATTTTATCGCTAACTTCTATAAATATGCCTTTGTTGGTTTAATGCTAGAGTGGATTAAAGATGATATGAAAAAAGATCCTAAGTTAATAGTAGATAAGTTATCTTTAATGATACAGGGCAATATCAAAGAAGCATTAAATAGGGTGAGAATAGATAAAAATTAATCAAAAGCGCTAATTTGATAAAAATTTTTACACATTAAGACTTCTGTTTAAAAACTAAACAAAAGTCTTTTTTTGTTTATTTTATTTGTTTTACTTAAAAATTATATTAAAAGTGTAAAGAGATACAGGAGGTAGAAATTTATGTATTACTCTAGTGGAAACTATGAAGCATTTGCTCATCCAAAGAAGCCTGAAGGTGTTGATCAAAAGTCAGCGTATATTGTAGGTAGTGGATTAGCTGCTTTAACAGCTGCTTGTTATCTTGTAAGAGATGGCAAGATGAAAGGTGAACATGTACACATCTTAGAAAAAGGTAAACTTGCAGGTGGTGCATGTGATGGCTACAAATTTGAAAATATAGGCTATGTTATGAGAGGTGGTAGAGAAATGGATAACCACTTCGAAGTAATGTGGGATTTATTTAGAGATATCCCATCCATTGAAACAGAAGGTGTTTCAGTATTAGATGAATACTATTGGTTAAATAAAGAAGACCCTAACTATTCATTATGTAGAGCTACTGTTAATAAAGGACAAGACGCTCATACTGATGGCAAGTTTGATATTTCTGATAAAGGTGCTATGGAAATCATGAAGTTATTCTTCACACCTAATGAACAATTACAAGATAAGAAGATTAATGAGATTTTTACTGATGAAGTATTTAAATCAAACTTCTGGCTATATTGGAGAACGATGTTTGCCTTCCAAGAATGGCACAGTGCTCTTGAAATGAAACTTTATTTCCAAAGATATATTCACCATATTGGTGGCTTACCTGATTTTAAAGCATTAAGATTTACCAAGTTTAATCAATATGAATCAATGATTCTTCCAATGTGCAAATATCTAGAAGCTCATAATGTTAAGTTCCATTATGGAGTTCATGTAACAAATGTTGAATTTGATTGTTCTAATTCTAATAACAAATTGGCTAAGAGAATTGATGTATTAGAAGATGGTAAAGAAAATCATATTGATTTAACTGAAAATGATTTAGTATTTATTACTAATGGCGGCTGTGTTGAAAATTCTACAATGGGTTCTCAAAACACTAAGGCTGAATATAATACCGAGCTTAAAGAAGGCGGTGGATGGGATATGTGGCGTAAGATTGCTGCACAAGATCCTTCATTTGGTCACCCTGATAAGTTCTGCTCAGATCCCGAGGCTACAAACTGGATGTCAGCAACCGTAGAAACGCTTGATCAAAACATCATTCCTTATATCAAGAACATTTGTAAAAGAGATCCATTTACTGGTAAGGTTACAACTGGTGGTATCGTAACTGTTAAGGATTCTTCATGGCTATTATCTTGGACTATTAATAGACAACCTCAATTTAGGCAGCAACCAAAAGATCATTGTCTAGTTTGGGTATATTCTCTATTTACTGATAGACCTGGTGATTATATTAAGAAACCAATGAGAGAATGTACTGGTAAAGAAATTTGTGAAGAATGGTTATACCATCTAGGTGTTCCTGAAGATAAGATTGAAGAATATGCAACAAATAGCGCAAATACAGTTCCTGTTATGATGCCTTATATTGATGCCTTCTTCATGCCTAGAGCATATGGTGATAGACCTGATGTTGTTCCTGCTGGTTCTAAAAACTTCGCATTCTTAGGCCAATTCGCTGAAACACCAAGAGATACAATCTTCACTACTGAGTATTCAATGCGTACAGGTATGGAGGCTGTATATACTCTATTAAATATTGATAGAGGTGTTCCTGAGGTTTGGGGATCAACTTATGATATAAGAGACTTACTAAATTCAACTGTTCAATTAAGAGATGGTAAGAAGATTACAGATATGGAATTAAGTCTTACTGAAAAGTTGGTTCTAAAGAAAGCTCTTAAAAAGATTAAGGGAACAGACATCGAGAAACTATTAGAGGAACATAAAGTTATCTAATAAACATTAGCCTCTAAACGAGGCTAATGTTTTAGCAACATTTTTTATAATTTTTAAATAAAGACTGTTGCTAATTTAAATTCAAGCCAATGAAAACCGTGCTGAAAATTTATCTTTCTTTTTTAGAAAAATAGATTATAATTGTTTTGACGAAGGAAGACCTGGTCTTCAAACTAGTGAATCGAGAGATTCACTTTTTATTTTGCTTGGCTAGTTATTTCTTTCATCATCTCTAGTATATTAATATAATTTAAATTGAAGCTGTTGGTTTCCAAATTAAGATTGGAGTAAGAAATTGTTCCCAATGAAAAAATATTATATGTATTTTCTAATAATTTAAAAGTAGCATATATTTGAGAACCGGTTATGTTTTTAGAATATTTCGTTTTCTCAACCAATAATGGGAATAGTGGTTCATAGTGATTTACAACATTTCTAATTCTTCTAATGTTTTCTATTAATCCGGAGAAAGACAACAGCTTTCGTAGCGATATTTTGCTATATTCATCTATATTGTAGAATTTAGCGGCAATCTTCTTTTGTGAACCGCTATCTAACATAGAAAATAAAATTTTAAGTTCTCCTAGTGTTAAAACATTAGGTATTACCCACAATGGAACGGTTTTTTGAGATTCTAAGTAATGCGCTATTAATTTATTGCTCTTAAGCTGATTTCCCGAGGCATCTATCCCTTTACCTAGTTCTTTGATATGCAACAACAAATTTTTCTTAATTTCTAAATTGTAATTGTCTTTAATAAATCCTTCTTTTGTTAAGGTATATGGATAATTAGATGCAAATTTTGGCAACTTGTAATTATTGCTTGAATTAATGAAATCTTCGATATCTTGCACATATTTTGTACAAGTTATATCTCTTTCTTTTCCTTCTAAATACTTTTCACATAGTTCGGTAGATAATAGATTTTTGAATCGCTTTTCGAAAGATCCAATATATTTATACATGACCGTACTAAATTCTTCATCGATTTTAATGATTTTAAGTATTTTTTCAAAATCAGTATTCTTGGCGTAAATACGCTTGCCTTTTTCATTTATTCCATAAGAAAAAAGTTCTTTATAAGGATTTATCAAGGAAGTGTAGCTTCTTTCTTCAATAATACTCCTATGTTGCTTCTTGACAATAATTCTCTTATTTGTTTCTAGATATTCGATGCGTTCATCAACGTTTTTATATATTTTTTCCACAAATTATATCTTTCCTTTAGATAAAATAAATTTTACCATAGTCTTATTTTTTGTGCTTGTTTTGTGATGGCCCTTATAACAACAAAAACCGCAAGTAGTTGCAAACTTGCGGTAAGTATCAGCTAATCTCTTATGGAAAATTCACATCCACAATAGTTTTGATGATATAAATTAAGTTTCTTGTTTAATTGTTCATTATAATTGATGCCGTTACCTTTTTTGAAATCGGCATGAAGATATTTAACATCTTTATATTTCTTTTCTAATTCTTCGCCGATTTCATTTAGATAGTCGGCATTTTTTCGATTAGAAATAGACATTACAGTTGAAAAATACTCATAGTGATTTTCTTTGGCGTATTTAAAACCTTCATTCATTCTAAGCGTGTAACAAACTTTACATCTTTTACCCATTTCGGGTTCGTCTTTCAATGGCTCTAATTTTGTCTTGTAGGCATCATAATCATATTTAGCAACAACAAGTTTAATCTCATCATCTTTTAAATAATTAAGATACGTATTTAAAGCATCTAGTCTTCTTAAGAATTCATCGTATGGATAAATATTGGAATTGGTGAAATAGATGGTAATCTTAAAATACTTTCTTAGATATAAAAGGGGATAGACTGAACATACTCCACAACATACATGTAGTAGAAGCGCTGGTCTATCTCTTAGTTCATTTATTTGTTTGATTTGTTTTTGATAGTTATTCATTTGTGATAAACATTGAATCGCCAAATGAGAAGAAACGATATTTATTTTCTACTGCTACTTTATAAGCGTTTAATATCATTTCTCTACTTGTAAAGGCACTAATCATCATAATTAATGTAGACTTTGGCAAGTGGAAATTAGTAATTTGACAATCTATTCCTTTAAACTCATATGGTGGATAAATAAAGATATTAGTATCACCATGACATTCCCTAAATTCACCATATTTAGCCATAACTGATTCAAGAGTTCTAGTAGAAGTAGTTCCTACCGCAATGATGCGTCTTCCTTCTTTTTTAGCTTTGTTTAAAGTGTCAGCAGCTTCCTTAGACATAAAGTAAGATTCATAATGCATGTTATGGTCTTCGATCTCTTCTTCTTTAACAGGCTTAAAAGTACCTAAACCAACGTGTAAGGTAATATCTACTATTTCAACACCTTTTTCTTTTATTTTTTCAATTAATTCATTTGTAAAATGTAGACCAGCCGTAGGACAAGCAGCTGAGCCAAGAGGTGAGGCATAAACGTTTTGGTAACGATTGTTGTCTTTTAACATTTCATGAACATAAGGTGGGGTAGGCATTAAACCTATTTCTTCTAGTATTTCAATAAAGATGCCTTCATAGATCATTTTGATGATTCTAATGCCTTCTTCTCTTATTTCTAGGCATTCACCTTTTAATTTATCTGAGAATTTAATAATAGTTCCTACTTTTATTGCCTTAGCATTACCACACAAGCACTCACAGACAGTGTTTTCACCGATTTTTAAAATAAGCACTTCAACTTTAGCACCTGTTTCTTCTTTTGTGCCATATAGTCTAGCGGGAATAACTTTAGAATTGTTTCTTACTAGTACATCACCTTTATGAAGATAATTGATGATGTCATAAAAGTGTTTATGCTCTATTTCACCAGTGTTTTTGTGAAGAACTAATAGTCTTGATTCATCTCTTTTATCGGCAGGATGTTGAGCGATTAATTCTTCTGGTAAATAATAGTCAAATTCTTCAAGTTTCATTTAAAAGCCTCTTTCATCAAATCCGTATTTTGTTAATATTTCTTCTTTATAAGCACTATATCTGTCTTCCTTAATAGCAACCCTCGCGCCTTCTACAATTCTAATTAAGAAACGTAAATTATGAATTGATAATAGATTGTTGGCAAGGCCTTCATTAGCTCTAAACAAGTGATTTAAATAAGCTTTTGTATAGTTTCTACAACATTGACAATCACAATTTTCATCAAGTGGGCTAAAGTCATCTTTATAGATTTGTTTCTTAATGTTGATTCTACCTTTAGAAGTCATTAAAGTACCATGTCTTGCGATTCGAGTAGGAAGTACACAATCGACCATATCAACCCCTTTTTCGATGGCTACTAAGATATCGTTAACAGCACCAATCCCCATTTCATATCTTGGCTTATCTTTCGGTAGATATGGTAAAGTGTAGTCTAACATTTCATAATGTGTCTTTTTATCTTCACCAACTGATGTGCCACCAATTGAATAACCATCAAAGTCCATTTCGACTAGTTTTTCAGCACAATATTTTCTTAGATCTGCATATTTAGATCCTTGTACAATGCCAAACAAGGCTTGATCTTCTCTTGTGTGAGCTTCTAGTCCTCTTTTTGCCCAGCGAAGTGTTCTATCTACTGAGTTTTTAACATAGTCATAGTCACTAGGATAAGGGATGCATTCATCAAAAGACATGGCGATATCAGAACCAATTTTTTCTTGGATATGAATAGAGTCTTCTGGCGCCATGAATAATTTAGAGCCATCTAGATGTGATTTAAAGGTAACTCCTTGCTCGGTGATATTACGCATTTCGGCTAAAGAAAAGACTTGGAAACCACCGGAGTCAGTTAATACAGGCCCATTATAATAGTGCATAAAGTTATGAATGCCACCAGCTTTATCTAAAATATCTGGTCCAGGTCTTAGCCATAGATGATAGGTATTAGATAAAATAATCGAAGCTTTTATTTCTTCAATATCACGATAATCTAGAAATTTAACGCTAGCTTGAGTGCCAACAGGCATAAATACAGGTGTTTCTAGTTTGTAGCCATTTATTTCGATAGTACCGTATCTTGCGTTACCATCTTGGTGTAATAATGTATATTTTAAATTTTTCATCCCACTAATGATAACATGCAATTCTCCTATATAATATTAAGTGATGAATTCGAAGGAACTAAAAAGATACAATCTACCAGAAGATAGATTTTTATTGGCTGCAATTGATGCCAAGCCTAGTTTTATTTTGTTTCTAATTTTTATTATCGGTTTAGTACTTGTAGTAGTTAGACAATACAGTGTTGGTATTGTTGTTACTTTGTTGGCGACTATATCTTATATCGCACTACCTTCAAGGGTATTGATGGAATTTTATCAAAACTATCTTGTTTTATATAACCATGCCAATAAAAATGATTGCGAAATGATTTATTATGATGAAGTTGTTAAGTGGCGCTATGTATATGGTATTAACTATGATTATGTGGAACTTATTTTAGTTGATGATAGCACTCATACCATAGATGCTTTCTCTAGATCTTTGTTTGAGGGCTATTTAAATAAATATTTAAAGGATAAAAAAGACAAAACAAAGCGAAAAAAGTAGTATTGTGCTATTATATAAGCTGATGAGCAAGGAATTTGAAAACAATGCCTATTTTTGGCAAAAAGTAGATGCAGCATTTATATCAGGAGATTACAATAAAATCTATGAGAAGGGTTCTAGACATCCATTGTATCCAGGACTTATTTTCCCAGTTGATTATGGTCATATTACTACAAATGATGATGAACTTTGCGCAATGAAAGTTTTTATGGGTAAGGGAGAGAAAAAAGTTCAAAGCGTTGTAGTGTGTGCCAACTTACTTGAAAAGGATTTATCAGCTATTTTATTGATAGGACTTGAAGATAATCAAGAAGAAGAAGTATTAAAATTCTTAAATAGTACAGAATTTCAAAAAGCTGTAGTATTTAGAAGAGGAAAAGACATACCTGCTTGGGCAGTTGTTGAGTAGCGTGGCTACTCTTTTTTATAGGAGAAATATGATTTATACAATTAAAAACGCATTTTTAACTTTACAAGTTAGTCTAGATGCAGCACAAATGCATAGTTTAAAAAGAAACAATGATAATTATGAATATATCTGGAATGGCGATCCTACTTATTGGAAGGGTAGAAATCCAATATTATTCCCACAAGTTTCTTCAACTAGTACTAAGACAAATGTTATAAATGGAAAAACCTATCCCATGGGTAACCATGGCTTTGCGCGTAATAGTATGTTTGAATTAGTTGATAAAAAAGAAGATTCTATTACTTTATTATTAAGGGAAAATGAAGATACTCTTAAACAATATCCATTTAGATTTGAACTATATGTAACTTATACGTTGAATAATGAATTACTTGAGATAACTTATAAGATTAAAAATACTGATACGCAAGTATTGCCGTTTGGCTTTGGCTTACATCCTGCCTTTAATGTTGAAAAAGACTATAAAGATACAATGCTAACATTTGATAATGGCCAAGAGCTTGCGGTTAATAAGGAACTATTTGAAAAGTATCCAACATATTATGTGAAACCTACTCCAAGTAGTGCTACGCTTTTAAGCAATAATCATTCAATTACTTTAAGCTTTGAAGGATTTAGACATTTGGCAATATGGTCACCATTTGCTCCATTTGTATGCGTTGAACCTTGGATGAATCTAGGACCAAATGACAGTGATGAATTCCAAGAAAGAGCTGAGTATGCTCATCTAGATTCTAATCAATCAATTGAATACAAATATAGTATTTTAGCTAAATAGGTTTTCGATAATCGCAAAAAACAATACGACTGCCGTTGCGATTAAGAAATCACAAAGAATAATTAATAGCATTTTGATAATAGGTTTGCATTTGTGTAGGCCTATTTTTTCTTGGATGCCTAGGTAATCAAAGGAAAAGGCTGGAATAGAAAATAAGATTAAGCCAACCATTATTCTACTTAGCCAAACATCTTCACCATTTACGGTAGTTAAAGTAAAAAACATAAATAGACTTATCAAATAATAAAATGAGGCAATAAGTATATGCCAAATATTCCTTGTTCTATATCCTACTGGAACATAATAGTACTTATTTTTAGATGATTGAATAAGCGCGTTTTTTAGTGCTTTAAACGTTTGATATCTACTTTCAGGATCTAGTTTTGTGCATATATCAACAACATCACTCAAGGATTTTGCCATCTTCCCATTGCTTAGTTCCCTAATTAAAATACCAATGGCATATATATCGGTTTGAACGCTTGAAGAGGCAAAGCCATATTGTTCAGGTGCTGCATATCCTTCAGTTCCAAGCAGGATTGTGTCTCTTGTTTCTTCTTTGATTATTTTGACTGCGTTAAAGTCAATAAGATAATATTCGTTGTTTCTTTTGATGATGTTTGATGGTTTGATATCACGATGAACTATTGGCACTAGAATGTTTAATGAATCTAGGATGTCGCATAATGAAATACCAATTTTAATTATTTCTTCTTTTGAAAACTCGTATCCTTGTTCAAACAAATCTTCTAATGTTTTTCCTTCTATGTATTCTTCAAAGATAACCAATTGATCATTTTCTTTTACTATTTCCTTTATATGAGGGATGCCTTTAATATTATTCTTTGATAAGTAGTTAAATACTTCTTCATCGTATACTTCCATTATTTTTTTAATATATAGTTTATTGTCAAAAACATTTTTAACTAGATATACTTTATGTGATGAATTGATTACTTCAATAAGGGAATAGTCGTTTAACATGACTTAATTATAAGGGTATAGATATGAATAAGACTACTAAAGAACTAGAAAATATTTTAAAGAGCACACATCCCGATGCTTTAGATAAGTATTTAGATAATGAAAAAGATAATATGATTGAAAATGATTTTGAAGTATATTTCAAGGATTGTTTAAAAAAGAAAGATTTGTTTCTTCATACAGTATTTTTAAGATCGGATATTTCAGAAGGTTATGGCTATAAACTTTTATCTGGTCAAAAACATACAAATAATAGAAATTTAATTATTAAGCTTTGTTATGTGTCTTATTTTGACATTAATGAAACAAATAGAGCGTTAATTCTTTACGGCATGTCTCCTTTATATGCACGAATTAAAGATGATGCGGCCATTATTTCTTTATTTAATAAAAAAAATCGTGATTCTGATGACTTTGATAATTTTGTTAAAAATATAATTGATTAATTTTTACCCCTTTTAGGTGGCAATATTTGTTTCGTTTAGCTTGTATATTTAGGTTATAAAGCTAAAGGGGGAACAATGAAAAAGAGTAAATTACTATTGGTTTCTGGCATTATTGGCACTTTGTATCTTATTTATTTAATTTCTTATTTTACAAATGCTAATGTGTCTAGTTCAGGAAGTGAAGCTATTGGCGCAGGACTTGCGACAATGTTGGTGGCGCCACATGCCGTACTTGCGGGTATCGCGCTAGTGTTTAATTGGCTAGGCTTTTTTCTAAATGCTAAATGGGCAGCGCTTGTTGCGGGTATTTTATATGCGGTAGCGATGGTTTTGTTTATTATGTATTTCATGTTTGTGGTGGTGGAAATGATACTATGTTTCATCGCTTATTCAAAGATGAAAAAGAATGAAGCACAATAAAATAGCGCTTATCATATTGGCTTTACTTATTGGAACATTCATATATATTTCTGATGATTATATTCATATTAGAATCATCAGAAATTATTTGTCTGATTTTTGTTGGGCATTTGCGTTTAGTCTAACGATTAGTCTTTTTTCTACAAATCTAATTGAAGTAATATTTATTCCAATAATATGTGGAATATTCTTAGAAATATGCCAATATAATAATTTAATTTTAGGAACAGGTGATTTCTATGATGTTTTAATAGAAATTTTAGCTTGTTTAACAACAATTTTAATAATAAGGGGGAGAAATGAAAAACAATAAATTATATTTAATTATTGCCATTATCTTTTTTATGGTAATCGCCTTAGGTAGTGGTTCTAGTAGCGATAGTAAAAATGAGAATGTGTCTTCTAATACTACTAGTAGCAAACAAGAAGATGTAACAATTGAGGAAACGGTTATTTTTGAACATAATGATGTAAAAATTACTGCTAAGGAAATAGTAACAGATTCTATTTGGGGACAAGGTGTAAAAGTTTTAATTGAAAATAACTCAAGTATTGATATTACAGTATCATGCGATGCTTTGGCGGTTAATGGCTATATGCTTACTGACTTCTTATATGAAACAGTTACTGCGGGAGGAAAGAGTAATACAACTATTTATTGTTTAAGTAGCGATTTAAAAAATGCTGGTATCTCTAATATTGGTGAAGTAGATATTTGGTTCTACTTATTGAATCCTGATACATATGAAAGAACTTTTGAGGCAAGTGAGCCCTCAATCATTAAGACTTCAGCATATGATTCGATTGATTCTACATTAGATATTGGTGGTACAGAAATACTTAATCAAAATGGTATAAGAATTGTTGCCAAGTATGTTGATGAAGATTCTTTCTGGGGCAAATCGGTGTTGATATATGCTGAAAATAATTCTGGCAGTAATGTGATTCTTAGTTGCGATGATGAATCAATTAATGGTTTTATGATAGATGGATACTATTATGCATCTATTAAAAATGGCTATAAATCATTTGATACTTTAGATTTCTTTGATAGTACACTTGAAGAAAATGGTATCGATAAAATAGAGAGCATTAAATTAAAATTCTCGTGTATTGACGCTGATTCTTATCGAACAATATTCGAAAGTGACTATGTTGAAATAAGTGTAGACTAATATCACTAAATTTAATATATATAATTCCAAATATGCATTTTTAAGTGCATATTTTTTGTTTATATTAAATTTATGAATTTACTTGAGGGCAACATAAAAAAACAATTAATAATCTTAATGCTGCCATTAATACTAGGGAATATCTTACAACAATTCTACAACACCATTGATTCGATGATTGCAGGACACTTTATAGGCGACTTAGCTTTTGGAGCAATTGGCGTAGCGGGAAGCGTGATGAATCTATTTATCTTTATGTTGAATGGAGCTTGTGTTGGTGTTTCTGTTGTGTTTGCCCAAGTTTATGGTCTAAGAAAGTGGGACCTGCTTAAAAAGGAGAGCTTTATGTCTTTGCTTTTTGGCGAATTATTTACCATTACTTTAAGTTTTATAAGCCTTTTATTTCTTAAGTCTATTTTAAATATTATCGAAACACCTAGTGGTATCTTTACTTATGCTTTTGATTATTTGAAAATTATTCTAATGGGTCTTCCAATTACTTTTTTGTATAATTGGTGTTCTTGTGCTTTACAGGCTTCAGGTGATACAAAAATGCCTTTGTATACTTTGATGATTGCGATGGCAATTAATACAATATTAGATTATTTTTTTGTGGCTAAATTAAGTATAGGTACAAGTGGCGCTGCATTAGCTACGGTCATTGCTCAATTTATTGCCTCTTTCATTTGTCTTTTAGTAATGAGAAAAAGACATAAAGAGTTTTTCTTTAGCTTGTCTGATTGTAGACTTGATGAGCTATTGCTCAAAAAGACTATAAGATATGGCGTTGTTTCTGCACTACATCAATCAAGTTTATATATAGGCAAATTGCTTGTTCAAAAGTGTGTTAATACAGGTGGCAGTGACATGATTGCTGCCTATAGCGCCACAATGCGTATTGAAGGTTTTGCGAATTCCTTTAGTGATAGTGGTGGTGCCGTGCTTTCAACTTTTGTTGCTCAAAACAGTGCGGTAAATAATAAAATAAGAGTTAAAGAAGGTTTGAAACAAGCATTACAAATAATGTTAAGTTTAAGTTTTTTACTAGCTATCATTATGATTATAAGCTGTAGAAGTGTTGTTTATATTTTAATGAACAATCCTAATGCAAATATTCTTGACAATGTTTATCAATATATTTTTGTAATATCTTTGTGCTATTTCTTGTGTTTTATAGGAAGCACGTTTGTTGGCTATTTTAGAGGATTAGGTAAAGTAGAGGTACCAAT
The DNA here is from genome assembly GCA_963619285.1 of Oscillospiraceae bacterium. Classification (GTDB taxonomy): domain Bacteria; phylum Bacillota_I; class Bacilli_A; order Erysipelotrichales; family Erysipelotrichaceae; genus Colivicinus. The sequence continues at coordinate 24,819 of CAVEWG010000007.1, forward strand.
AATAGGTACAGTTATTCAAATTACAATTAGAGTAATTTTTTCTTATATTTTAATTGATTATATGGGGCTTAAGGCTGTTAGTTTAGCTACAGGAATTGGTTGGTTTGTGATTGTTGTATACCAAATAATTACTTATATTAAAAAATGACCTTACGGTCATTAATTTTATTTAGCACCTTCAACAATTTTGATACCAGCAGAGCATCCTAGTCTATCAGCACCAGCGTCAATCATTTTCATGGCATCTTCATATGTTCTAATGCCACCAGCTGCCTTAACTTTGCATACTGTGCCAACTGTTTTGCGCATAAGAGCAACATCTTCAACGGTTGCACCAGATGTAGAGAAGCCAGTTGATGTTTTTACAAATTCAGCATTGGCTTTCATTGCGCATTTGCATGCTTCTACTTTTTCTTCATCGGTTAATAGACATGTTTCAATGATAACTTTAACAATTGAAGGCTTTGATGCGTTTACAACTGCTTCAATATCTTTTGTGACATAGTCATAATCTTTATCTTTTAAAGCACCAATATTGATTACCATGTCAACTTCCCCAGCACCGTTTGATACAGCTGTTTTAGCTTCAAATGCTTTTGATGCGCTGTCCATTGCGCCAAGTGGGAAGCCTACTACACAGCATACTTTAACATCACTGTCTTTAAGTAGTTCTTTACATAATGGCACATAACATGTGTTCACACATACTGATGCGAAGTCGTGCTGCTTAGCTTCATTACATAGTTTAGTAATTTGTTCCTTGGTTGCATCAGCTTTAAGTAAAGTATGATCAATATATTTGTTTAATTTCATGTCGTCCTCCTTAAATTAAACTTATTTAAATAGCTCTTTGAATTCCTTAGGAATAGGAGCTTTTATTTCAATTAGTTCAGATGTAATTGGATTTACAAATGAAAGTATTGAAGCATGTAGGCCAAGTCTATTAATAGGTGAGATACCATCACCGTATTTATCATCACCAATAATTGGATGATTTAAGTTAGCCATAGCAACTCTTATTTGGTTTTTTCTTCCACTGTCGATATTTACTTGTAGTAAAGAATAATCCTTATTTTTATTTAATGTCTTATAGTGAGTTATCGCAAGCTTACCACTGTTTGATACATATACCATGTTATTTTTATTTTCTCTTAGATAGTTTTTGATGGTGCCGCTTGGATTATCTAGTTTGCCATTAATAATCGCGATATATTCTCTATTACTAACGTCGTCGTTCCAATGTCCTTTTAACATCGAATGTATTTTTATGTCTTTGGCAAATACTAAGACGCCACTTGTTTCTTTATCTATTCGATGTAGTACATATGGCCTAGATTTAGGATCTTTTTTTCTTAGGTATTCTTCTACATATGTATAAGCTGATTCTATTTGATTATCAGATTGAACTGATAACATACCATTTGGTTTATTGATACCTATAAAGTATTCGTCTTCATATATGATATATGGTTTAATATTGATTTTTTTTGTTTCTTCTTTCTTCTTTTTGCCAGTTTGTTTAACTATCATTGGATTTTTAGCTATTTTAACTTCATCATCTTTAGCTAATGGATAATTAAATTGTCTAATCACTGTACCATTTACTAATACTTTATTACTTGAAAGAAGAGATTTTACAGTATTTCTTGATTCAGGCAATTTTTGTAGCAAGTATTCAAGTAGCTCACATGAGTGGTGAACTTTGTTTGTATAAGTGTAACGAATAACAGGTGTTTTCTTTTCTTTTTTATCTATTTTTTTATTCATCTTTTAAATTTTATCATAATGATATAATTGCGTTATGAGAATATTAAGCGCAAATTCAATGTCACTAACTGATTCAAGAAGCATGAAAGATTTAAATGTTGATGAAATTGCTTTAGTTAAAAAAGCAGCACTAGCTTGTTTTGAAATTATAAATAATAGAATCAGTAAAGACAAGAAGATAGGAATAGTGTGTGGCAATTCTAATAATTCTAGTGATGGCTTTTGTCTTGCTAATATTTTAAAAGACAACGACTATGATGTATCTGTCTTTTATTTCTTCGATTTAAATAAGATGAATAAAACGTGTAGGCATTTTTATGATTTGGTAAGTGATGTTGATTCAAATACTAATAATTTAAATAAATGTGATGTCCTTATCGATTGTATTATCGGCAATGGTTTAAGGGGCCCTTTAAGAGATGATGTTACATCGATTGTTGAAAAAATGAACGAATGCGATGGTTACAAGATTGCGATTGATATACCAACTGGGCTAGATAGCACCAATGGAACTTTTAATCCTGTTTGTTTCAAGGTTGATTTAACAATTTGTATAAATAATATAAAACTAGGTTGTTTATTAAATGATGGGGTAGATGTTTGTAAAGATATTGAAGTAGTTGATATTGGTTTAAAACAATATGATGATTTGGATTATTTTGAAGTAATTAATCCAAGTACTTTTAAATTCAATGAAAAAAAGAATGTTAATAAATATGACTTTGGAAGTGTTCTAGTAATTGGTTCAAATGTTTCAATGCCAGGAGCTGGTATTATGTCTTCTATTAGTGCTTTAAAGGCAGGATGTGGTTTAGCTACTCTAGCTTGTCCTTATGAAAATCTAGATATAGTCTCTATTAAGGCTCCATATGAAGTGATGGTTAAGTGTGTTGATGATGAAGATTTATTAAATAAAAAGGATACAGTAGTATTTGGGCCAGGGCTAAAAAGAGATGATAAATATATTCCTTTATTAAGGGATTTACTTTCAAGAGATATTAATTTAATAGTGGATGCTGATGGCTTAGGATTGCTTAGTAAGATAGGCGATATAAAAGATATTAAAAAGTGTAGGCTTGTCATTACACCACATATGGGTGAGGCTGCTAGACTTTTAAATGATACAAGTGCTAATATAAAAAACGATATCTTGGGTTCTTTTAAAAAGCTTATAGATATCTATGATTGTATTGTTGTGCTAAAGGGTCATAATACGCTTGTTGGTGACAAGGATTCTTACTTTATTTCTTTAAGTGGTAATGCAGGTATGGCGAGTGCTGGCAGCGGTGATGTTTTATCGGGAATCATTGCAGGCTGTGCTTTAAAAAGACAAGATATAGATTCGGTTAAAAAGGCTGTCTATATTCATGGCTTGGCTGGTGATATCGCAAAGGAAAAGGTAGGAGAAACTTCTTTGGTAGCGAGTGATATTATTGACAATATCTCTAGCGCAATAACAAAAATCAAGAAGGAGATAAAATGAAAAAACTATTAACTATTATGTTATCTGTTCTTATGGTTTGTGCACTTGGTGCTTGCTCTAAGAAGGAAACAACTGAAACTGAATCTGGTCCTGTAGTTGAAACAGAGACTGCAGAAGCAACTGAAGCAACCGAAACAGAAACTGCTGATGCTGAATTAGCTAACCCTTGGGTTGATTGTAAAGACGGCCAAGAAGCTGCTCAAATTGCTGGTTTTGAATTTGAAGTTGCTGAATCTTTAGGCACTGATGGTGTTTATAGAGCAGTAAATGGTCAAATTATCGAAGTTACTTTAGGCAACGACTTAAATGTTCCATTTACTTTTAGAAAAGCACTTGGAGTTGATGCTGCTGACTTAGCTGGTGACTACAATGAATATTCTAATGGTGGCACTTTAGAGGCTAATGATACTACTGTTACTTATGCTGGCAGTGCTGAGGATTCAATCAATGTTGCTTATTGGACAATTGGTGATTATGCTTACTCATTCACTACTGAGACGGGTATTCCTGCTGAAGTATTAACTTCTTACGTTGAATTAGTTAAGTAATTTAAAAGACAAACTTTTAACTTAAAGGCACTTCTTAGGAGGTGCTTTTATTATGCCTTGTGTTAAAAAAACAGCTTTTTTGTCAAAAAACCTGTTTTTTTGTGATAGATTAGTGAAAAAAATCAACTTTTTTAATAAAAAACTTGTTTTTTTAAAGCCTACGTACTAGAATTTTGATTATATTAGTGAGGAAGGTACTTATTTATGGAATATGATTTCAAAGATTTCGGTTCATGCTTATTCGATGATAGAGAAATGGCTAAAAGATTGCCCTCTCCTGTCTTCAAAAAATTCAAAGAAGCTAAGGCACATGAAAAACCATTAGAAAGTGAAGTAGCTGATGCGATTGCTCATGAGATGAAGGATTGGGCACTAGAACATCATTGTACACACTATACCCATTGGTTTCATCCTTTAACTGGTTCTACTGCTGAAAAACATAATTCATTTGTAGAAGAAAAAGACGGTGTTCCTATTTGTAGATTCTCTGGCAAGTCTTTAATTAAAGATGAACCAGATGCTTCAAGTTTCCCAAGTGGAGGTCTAAGAGCTACTTTTGAGGCTAGGGGCTATACTTATTGGGATGTAGAATCACCTGCTTTTATTAGAGGACATGTCTTATATATTCCTACTGTATTTATTTCATATACTGGTGAATCTCTTGATACTAAAGGACCTCTTTTAAAGTCAATTGAAGCTGTTTCAAATGCCGCAAGTAGAATTGTAAATAGCTTTGGTGATAAGACTGTTAAAAGAGTTATTCCAAGTGTTGGTCTTGAACAAGAATATTTCTTAGTCGATAAAGACACTTTCTATAAGCGTAGAGATTTATATTTAACTGGTAAGACATTACTTGGTGCTATGCCTCCAAAGGGCCAAGAGCTTGAAAGACATTACTTTGGGACTATTTCTTCTAAGGTAAATGACTACATGGAAGAAGTGAATAAAGAACTTTGGAATTTAGGTGTTTATGCTAAGGCTGAACATAATGAAGTTGCACCTGGTCAATTTGAGATTTCTCCTATTTTCTCTAGTTTAAATGTTGCGATTGATCAAAACATGTTAATGATGGATGTTTTACAAAAGGTCGCAATTAAACATGGTTTGGTTTGTTTATTACATGAAAAACCATTTGATGGTGTAAATGGTTCTGGTAAGCATAATAACTATTCATTAGTTACAGATGATGGCCAAAACTTATTTGATCCAGGCAAGGATCCTCATAATAATGTGCGTTTCTTATTGTTCACAAGCGCTTTAATTAAAGCGGTTGATGATAATGCGGAATTAATTAGACTTGCTTCTAGTGATTCTGGTAATGACTTTAGACTTGGCGCTAATGAAGCTCCTCCTGCTATTGTTTCTATATATCTTGGTGATGTAATTGAAAATATCTTTGAATCACTTGTTGGTAAAAAGCCTGCAAGCTATGTTAAGTCTGGCTTAAAGGAATTTGGTATGTCTACAATTAAGAACTTACCAAAGGATAATTCAGATAGAAATAGAACTTCTCCTGTGGCTTTCACTGGTAATAAGTTTGAATTTAGAATGCTTGGTTCTAGCATGAATGCTTCTTTCTTAAATACTGTAATTAATACTTCTTTAGCTAAGGTTCTCGATGAAATGGCTGATGAACTTGATAAGGTAAAGAATAGACAAGATGTAAGAGAAAAGGCTATTTCAATCATTGGTGCCACTTATAAGAAGCATAAGAGAGTTGTTTTCTCTGGCAATGGTTATAGTGAGGATTGGGTTAAGGAAGCAGCTAAAAGAGGTCTTCCAAATGTTAGAACATTTGTTGAAGCTATTGATTCTTTTTCAACTAAAGAAAGTGTTTCTTTATTTGAAAAGTATGGCGTATATAGTGAAAAAGAAATCTTGGCTAGAAGTGAAATCATGTATGAGTCTTTCGTAAATATCAGAAGTATTGAGATTAAGACTTTGACTGCTATGATTTATCAAAATATTATTCCTTCTGCAATCAAGGAATTAAACTTTATCACTACTGCTGGTGATTATATGTCTAGTTCAATGAAGACAAGAGCTGAAAAGTTGTCTGCTTTCATTGATGAGTGTTCTTTGCTTGCTGGTAAGAGTGAAGATGAATTAAGGGCTTCTTTAAAGAAGATTAGTGCTAAGGATGAAGGCTTATATATCTTGAAGAAAGTTATTCCTTTAACTGAAAAGTTAAGAGCTACTGCTGATAAGATGGAACATTATATTTCAAGTGACAATCTTCCTTATCCTTCATATGAGAAGTTGTTCTTCGATACTGACTTTTAATTGATATGGCTGTTCTTGATTACAATAAAATAGGTTTTTCCTATAATGAAACGAAGTATCGTTATGTATCTAAATTTAAAGATGGCAAATGGGATGAAGGTGGTTTAATCACTGATCCTAATGTCATCTTAAATGAGTCAGCTGCTATCCTTCAATATTGTGGACAAGTCTTTGAAGGGCTTAAGGCTTATCGAACAATAGATGATAGAGTTGTTTTATTTAGACCTGATCAAAATGGTAAAAGACTATATGATTCAGCATGTGTTATGCAACTACCTCCTTTTCCAGTAGATAGATTTGTAGATGCTGTAAAACAAGTTGTTAAGGCTAATATTGATGATGTGCCAGGGTATGATACAGGTGCTACGCTATATCTTAGGCCTTATATCTTTGGTACAAATCCAATTTTAGGTGTAAAACCAGCTAGCGAATTTGAATTTAGAGTGTTCGCAAGTCCGGTTGGCCCTTATTTTTCAGGAGATCTACAAAAGAAATTGTTAGTTCCTGATTTTGATAGAGCTGCTCCTCATGGTACAGGACACATTAAAGCAGGGTTAAACTATGCGATGTCTTTGCGTCCTTATGTTTTAGCTCATCAACAAGGCTATGATGAAAACTTGTATTTAGATAGCGCTACTAGAACTTATATTGAGGAAACAGGTGGAGCTAATGTCTTATTTGTTGATAAAAATGATAAGATTGTTACACCTAAGTCAAATACTATTCTTCCATCTATCACAAGAAGAAGTTTGATTCATGTAGCCGAGATGTATCTAAATCTAGAGGTTGAAGAAAGGCCTATTAGAATTGATGAATTAGCTGATTTTAAAGAATGTGGCTTATGTGGAACGGCAGCGGTTATTTCTCCTGTTGGATCTGTAACTTATAAAGATACAGTATATGAATTTAAGACCGGTCCAATTGTTAATAAACTAAAGGATACTTTATTAGGCATTCAAAAGGGAAGACTAAAAGGACCTGAGGGCTGGGTTGTAGAAATTAAATAAGGGTGGACTAATCTCCATCCTTTATTGTGCTTAAAAGTGATTCATAATGTAGCCCATAATAACTAGATTTAGAATTAATTGTGTTTTGGATACATTTGTTAGTTAGCTTGGAAGCTAATTGTACGCTGCTTATAAAGTTATTTGTCTTCATCATGTTTGCACAAAGCAAAGAGGCAAAGACGTCACCTGTTCCATGTAGTTCATGATTAATATAGTCATATAGTATATACATTGTTTCATTTTTATCTTTTAATAAATAACCGATCTTATTATCTTTTTTAACACCAGTTATTACTACTTTGTCATTTGAAAATTTATTAATAATATCTAGAGGATCATCGTTAATATTGCTGTTTGTAAGTAAGCAAGCCTCGGTTAAATTAGGCGATATATAATCAGCTTTATCTACTAATCTTCTTAGTGAGTTCAAATATTTTTCATCAAAACAATTAAATTGTTTTCCGTTGTCACCAAGCACTGGATCTACAAATATAGTAGAATCATTTTCATCAATATAGTTACATACATAATCTATTTGTTTATAGTCTTTAAAAAAGCCTGTATAGATAGTATCAAATGTTATGCCTTGTTTCTTCCATAGTTTACTAAATACAATTAATTCCTCACTGTTATCTTTTGTGATGTAATCTTTAAAACATGTTTGATTTGATAAAGTACAGGTAGGCAAGGGTATAGTTTCGATATCGTAAGCTGATATAAGCGGTATCGATACTGTTAGAGAACATTTACCAACACATGATAAATCGTTTATAAGTAATACTTTTTGCATAAGATGATTATACTTCATTAGGCGAAGTGTGATGGCTATTTTAAACTTATGCGTAATGTGTTAAAAGAAAGAGATCAAGCCGATATTTCAAGACTGAAAAGCAAGGAATTAAAAATGCGCGACACTGTCGAGCGAATTTGAAATTAGCAAATATTTATTGTATTAGATGGTTTAAAAACTATTTTTCCATATTTTTACAAATTTAGGGTAGGAATTTTTGATTTTCATGTCAATAAAGATATGAAGGAGTTAATACTTAATTAAAATGATTAAGAAAAATAATGAATTATCAACAAATCAAACAAATGATACATACAAAGAAATAAGAAGCTATATTATTGATGCAAGGAAACAAATTTATAAAGCTGTTAATTTCTCAATGGTTGAGGCTTATTGGAATATTGGTAAGAAAATATATGAAGTATGTGGTGAAAATGATAGAGCAGCATATGGAAAGCAAGTTCTAAAAGATATTTCAAAGAAGCTAACAGTGGAATTTGGAAAGGGGTTTGATACATCAAATCTCAGTAACATGAAACAATTCTACGTGTCATATGCAAATTATGACACGGTGTGTCATGAATTGAGTTGGTCTCATTATCGTTTATTGATCAGGGTTAAAGATGATAATGCTCGAACTTTTTACACCAATGAATGCGCTAGCGCTTCATGGAGTGTTCGCCAACTTCAAAGGCAAATCAATACAATGTATTATAATCGCACGTTAGCTAGTAAAGATAAAGAAGCGGTTGCTAAAGAAATTGAAACTAGCGTTCCTAAGCCGTATTATGAATCAATCATCAAAGATCCATATGTATTAGAATTTTTAGATTTGCCAGCTAATGATCATTTTTATGAAACAAATTTAGAAGAAGCTTTAATCAATCATCTTCAAAAGTTTTTGTTAGAACTTGGCAGAGGCTTTTCCTTTGTTGCTAGACAAAAACATTTTGTAATAGATGGGAGGCATTTCTACATAGACCTTGTATTTTATAATTACATTCTAAAATGTTTTGTGCTAATAGACTTAAAAACAGAAGATTTAACACATCAAGATATAGGTCAAATGCAAATGTATGTAAATTATTATACTCGAGAACTAATAAACGAAGGCGACAATCCACCAATTGGCATATTATTGTGTGCCGATAAAAGTGACACCTTAGTTAAATATACTTTGCCTGAAGGAAATAATCAGGTGTTTGCGTCTAAATACATGACTTATCTTCCTAGTGAAGAAGAACTTAAAAAAGAATTGAACCTAGATGATTTTAGGAAACTTTAGTATGAAGGATTTCTCTAATTAATTGTTTGTTATACATTATTTGTTTTAGTATTTCTACATCATTTACGTTTAAGTCTAAATTATCTAAATACCATCTTACTTTATTCATTAGTTTGATGTTATTCTTTTCAATTTTTATTTTGGTTTTATAGACTTGTTCATAATAGTAAATAAAGATTAGTGATTTAACTATTGATAGACAAGAGTTTTCTATCCAAAAGTTACATGAATCATATGGTGGTAAGTATTGTTCAAGCAGTTTTTCGATCATGATTCTACCATCAACATTATTTTGATAAATATCTACATAGATATAGTCAAATTGTTTTAAGCATCGTTCATTAAAATAATCAAAGGCATCGCCATTGATAATATCAATTTTCTTATTTGGGAATTGATCTTTTATTTGATCAAACAGTTCAATTACTTCTTTTGATCTTTCGATTACAGTGATTGATTTAACGTTTTCATTTAATGAGGCCATATATATAAAATAGCCAATGCCAAGTCCAAAGGTGATAATGTTTCCATGTGCTTTTTTAGCATATGGATCATTAGTTCTAAATTCAGATATAGAGGCCATCATCCATTCTTGTTTTCCTTGTTTTAAAAACATCATATCTGTATCTTGTTTATAGGCTCTTAGAATCATGTAATCATTTAATTCTTTATTTTTATCGTCTTGTATTTCATCTATGTTGAATAGATAGCCTTTTTCTATAGTAACTGTTTCATAGGAAAAGTCTTTTAGTTTGATGTCTTTAAAACTAATGTTTTTTAAATAGGGATTATTTATGTAGTCTTTCTTTTCAATGAATAATGATTTTATATCATCTTGTTCACCGGCTTGTTTTAATTCTTTGATGGCTACTTTTTCATCTTTTATATCGACATAGCCATCTAAAAAATCATTTAGTTCTATTTTTGAATTGTTTATTTTTAATCTATTTAAATAGTCTTTAATTGTGGGCGTTACTTGTATATGCATATTTATATTGTAGAATAATTGATGTATTTTAGGAGAATTTTATGTTTACAGCAACTTTAAATCAAATGTTGTTTCTGTTTTGTTGCATACTTGTAGGTTATGTTTTAAAGAAAAAGAATCTACTTGGAAACAATCCAGAAAGTGTTATTTCAAAGCTTGAGAATTTAATTTTGATTCCTTGTTTATTAATTAAGTCTTTTTATACTAATTGCACAATTGAAAGCTTAAGTAACAACTTGGATTTATTATTGTATGGCTTATTTTTTGTGGTATTACAAGTAATCATTGCTTATTTGTGTTTGCCTTTATTTAAAGCTAATGATAAAGAAAAGGGTATTTTTGTTTATTCAATGTCGGTTGTTAATTTCTCTTTCATGGGCAATTCTTTAGTAAATGCTTTATTTGGTTCTGAGATGTTATATAAGTATTTAATCTTTTCGATGCCACTAAATGTACTTGCGTTTTCTATTGGCTATGTATGGCTAAGTGGCAGCAAGTTTTCTTTTAAGAAGTTAATTAATCCTATTGTTGTTTCAATGCTTATTGGAATAGTTTTAGGACTAAGTGGCATAAAGCTTCCATTGTTTATTGAAAATACTATCAATAATTTAGCTAATTGTTTCTCGCCTTTAGCGATGGTTTTAACAGGTCTAGTAATTGGTGGTTATGACATTAAGAAGTTGTTTACTAATAAAAGAGTTTATTTATTAACAGTCATTAGATGTTTAATATTGCCTCTTATTCTTTTATATGCATGTAAGTTTATGGGTTTAAAACAAGATATCATTACTTTATTAATCTTTATTTGTGCTATGCCTTTAGGCTTGAATACAATAGTTGTTCCAAGCGCCTTTGGCCAAGATACAACTCTTGGTGCTAGTATGGCTTTGGTTTCGAATATCTTGGGACTTGTAACTGTTCCGATGTTTTTAGCTTTATTTGTGGTGTAAAATACTTTTATGAGTTTAACTGCAGGAATTATTGGACTACCAAATGTAGGTAAGTCAACTTTATTTAACGCTATTACAAATTCAAGAGTAGAGGCAGCTAATTATCCTTTTGCGACAATTGAACCAAATGTCGGTGTAGTTGAAGTAAAAGATGAAAGATTAATAAATCTAGCTAAGATTTTTGAACCAGAAAGGACTATTTTTACTACTTTTGAATTTACTGATATAGCGGGACTTGTAAAAGGCGCAAGTAATGGTGAAGGACTTGGAAATAAGTTCTTGGCTAATATTAGAGAAGTAGATGCGATTTGTCATGTTGTTAGATGTTTTGAAGACAACGATATTCAACATGTTTATAATCGTATAGATCCTGTTGATGATATTGAAATCATTAACTATGAATTGATTATGGCTGATATCGCTACTTGTGATAATCGTATTTCTAAGGTAGAGAAGAAGGCTTTGACTACTAAGGATAGTGAATCTTTATTTGAATACAATATTTTAAAGAGAATTAAAGATGCTTTAAATAAGTCTACTTTAATTAGATCTTTAGATTTCAATGAAGAAGAAAAGGCTTATATCAAACAATTTTGTTTCTTAACTGCTAAGCCTGTTATCTATATTGGCAACATCAAGGAAGAAGAAATAAATGATCCTGACTGCAATCCTCATTTTGTAGCTTTAAAGGAATATGCTAAAAAAGAAAACAGTGAAGTTGTTGCGATTAGTGCACATATTGAAGAAGAACTTTCTGATTTAAGTAAAGAAGATAAGCAAGCTTTCTTAGAGGATTTAGGAATTAGTCATTCTGGATTAGATGAGTTAATTTTAAAAGCTTATAAGACATTGGGCTTAAAGACTTTTTTTACTGTTGGAAAAGATGAGTGCCGTGGATGGACGTTTACTGATGGTATGAAGGCTCCTGATTGTGCTGGTGTTATTCATACAGATTTCAAGAGAGGCTTTATCAAGGCTGAAGTATATGCCTATGATGATATGATGGTTTATGGTTCAGAGGCTAAGCTAAAGGAAGCTGGTAAGGTAAGACAAGAAGGTAAGGAATATCTTGTAAAAGATGGCGATGTAATCTTCTTTAAATTTAATGTATAGGACAGTTAATAGCTGTTCTTTTTGATTGTGATAGAATGATTGCATATTAAAGGAGGGTTAGATATGGATTATTCTGCATTATTATTAAGTATTATAAGTGCTTATGGTCTATTGATTTTAGCGATAGTTGTTGTAATTATTGTTGGAAAATGGAAAGTATTTAAAAAGGCTGCTAAGCCAGGCTGGGCTTCAATTGTTCCTTTCTATAACGACTATATCGAGTTCTTGTTGTTTTGGGGTAATGGATGGCTATTTGCTGTACCGATTGTATTGGGCATATTTTCACCTATTCCAATTCTAGGACAAGTTTCTTGGTTACTGATTGTTGTTATTAGGGGTGTTCATTGCTACAAAGAAGCTGAAGCCTTTGGTCAAGGTTTGGGCTTTGCGTTAGGTTTATTTTTCTTAAAGCCAATCTTTATTTGTATCTTAGGCTTTGGTAAGAAATATGAATATCATGGTGTTCCAATTGATGGCTATTCATATAGAGAATTGAAGGAAAAGTTTGATTCGGTTAATAAGAAAGATGTTAACTATGAAAAACCTGAAGAGCCAAAAGAAAATACAATGAAGTATGAACAGCCTGATGCTTCTAAAAAGGATGATTCTAATTTAGACTAAATAACTTATCAAGAGAGTTTATAATAGCTCTCTTTTTTGTTGGCCCGTATAAACTAAAAGTTAATACAGTATTAACTTTTTGGATATATACGGTATAAATTGTATTTGATAAAATTTATCCATAAATAATATAAGTTGCAACAAAACTATTAATTTATACAAGGAGAAATAAAAATGAAGAGATATTGTTCGTTAGTTCTGTCAATGTTATTGGTGTTTGCTGTAACTGGTTCATGTAATGTTTTTGCAGAAGACGAAGATGATATTGAATTAACTGGTGTAGCATGCCAATATTCAATGTCTTATATTCCAACTTATTTAAAAACAAATCAAAAAGTCCCAAGTAGCACTGTAACCGGAACAAATAATACGAGTGTAGAACAAAAACAAAGTTTTACGCAATCTAGAACGGTGACTTTTACCGGAAACGTGAGTGTAAAAGCTGAAAGAGACATAATTACTGGAACGGCCGGGATATCTGCCGAAGCAGGCTATGGTGTTTCAACAACGACTAGTTATACTGTTGAACTTGTTGTTCCTGCCCACACTACAATGCATGTTGAAATTGGATCAATGAAAACTACAACATCAGGAAATATAAAGATAATCAATACGGATTGTTCAACAACGAAATCTAGTACTAAAAGATTAGAATATACAAGTGGTCCTTATGCAACCTGGTATTAGTAAGAAAATTAGTGTGCTGATAGTTGCAGCGCTTTGTACTATTTCTTTTTTAATAGGTGTGCATTTTCAAAAATCATCTAGCACAAACAAGAAGGTAGACCTAAAAGCTATCGCATTATTTGATAGCATATCGATTAGTGATGTAATTTTTGAGAGTGATGGTGTTTTGTTTGATGTAAGTTATAAAGTTAATGATAGTGGCGAGTATTTAATTGATTTGGGTTTGGTAAATAGTAAATGTCAAGCCACTATAAGTGGAAAAGTGTATATAGGTGAAGAATATAGTGAGTTTGAATTAGTGCCACTTAATGAGAAAACCACGTTTGACGCCAGCAATCCAAAGGATTTTAAATTGAAGCTTAAGTATGGCGATGAACTAGATATCATTGGTAAAGAATATATTAGTAAAAATTGCAAGAATGTATATGTAGATTTTAATTTTAGTGATTCAGCATTTGGTGCTACTTATATGTACGATTTATTTCAACAATAATGTATAATACTTTTGTTGTTTAAATACAACAAAGGAGAAGGAAAAATGAAAAAACTATTAACTATTATGTTATCAGTTCTTATGGTTTGTGGTTTAGTTGCTTGTTCTTCAAATAAGGAAGCAGAACCAACTGAAACTGCTACAACAGAACCTGAAGCAACTGAAACTGCTACTTCTGATTTCCCTACAGCTAAGGATACTTATGAAACTTTCATGGCTGCTGAAAATGATTCAGAAGTTGAAGTATTAATGTATGTTCAAGCTCATCAAGGTTGGTGGGAAGATAATGGCCAAGGTGTTATGACTCTTTATGGTATGGATAACTATGGTGGTTACTTCGTATACAATGCTAAGATGGATGAAGCTACTGCTGATTCAATTGAAGAAGGTACTTTGGTTAAGGTAACTGGTACTAAGACTGAATGGAGTGGCGAAGTTGAAATCGTTGATGCTACTGTAGAAGTATATGCTGATCAAGATAAGGCTGTTATGCCAGCTCAAGATGTTAGTGATTTAATGGGCGATAGCGAAAAGCTAGCTGCTTATATGAATCAAAAGGTTGTTATCAATGGTCTTGATGTTGTTAAGGTAGAAACTAAGGATTCTGAATATGATCCAGATTTATATATCACTTGTATGCAAGGCGATGTTGAAGTAAATCTTTGTGTTGAAAACTATTTAACTGGTCCAGATTCTGAAGTTTACAAGACTGCTCAATCTTTACAAGAAGGCGATGTTATCGATGTAGAAGGCTTCTTATATTGGTATGAAGGAGCTAATCCACACGTAACTTCAATTACTGTTGAATAATTGTTTATTTAGGCTATCTTAAGGGTAGCCTTTTATTTTGGTTATACTTGTTAATTCTCTAATAAACGATTGAGAATTAGTGTATAATATTAATGCAATTTATAAGGAGGAAATTTTTAAATGGCTGTTAAAGTTGCAATTAATGGTTTTGGCCGTATTGGTCGTTTAGCTTTCAGACAAATGTTTGATGCTGAAGGTTATGAAGTAGTTGCTATCAATGATTTAACATCTCCTAAGATGTTAGCTACTTTATTAAAGTATGATTCTGCTCAAGGTGGTTTCTGTGGTAAGTTTGGTGAAAACAAGCATACTGTTGAATACAAGGAAGCAGTTTTAGAAGAAGATGGCAAGACTGTTAAGGTTCCTGGTTCTATCACTGTTGATGGCAAGGAAATCACAATCTATGCTATGCCTAAGGCTGAAGAATTACCTTGGGGTCAATTAGGTGTAGATGTAGTTCTTGAATGTACTGGTTTCTATACTTCTAAGGCTAAGGCTGAAGCTCATATCAAGGCTGGTGCTAGAAAGGTTGTTATTTCTGCTCCTGCTGGTAATGATCTTCCAACTATCGTTTACAACGTAAACCATGAAACATTAAAACCAGAAGATACAGTAATTTCTGCTGCTTCTTGTACTACAAACTGCTTAGCTCCTATGGCTAAGGCATTAAATGATTATGCTCCTATTTCTTCAGGTATCATGACTACTGTTCATGCTTACACTGGTGACCAAATGATTCTTGATGGTCCTCAAAGAAAAGGTGATGTTCAAAGAGCTAGAGCTGGTGCTTGCAATATCGTTCCTAACTCTACAGGTGCTGCTAAGGCTATCGGTCTTGTTATCCCTGAATTAAATGGTAAGCTAATCGGTGCTGCTCAAAGAGTTCCTACTCCTACTGGTTCTACAACTTTATTACATGCTGTAGTTAAGGGTAAGGATGTAACTGTTGAAGGTATCAATGCTGCTATGAAGGCTGCTGCTACTGAATCTTTCGGTTATACTGAAGAAAAGCTAGTTTCTAGCGATATTATCGGTATGAGATTTGGTTCATTATTCGATGCTAACCAAACAATGGTTGCTAAGATTGATGAAGATACTTACCAAGTACAAGTAGTTGCATGGTATGATAATGAAAATTCTTACACTTCTCAAATGGTAAGAACTATTAAGTATTTAGCTAGTCTATAATTTAAAAATTAATAGATACAATTTCAAAGGGGCGAGCAATCGCTCTTTTGTTATGCTAAAGTTGTGCTAAATTTTTGGGATTTCAGCTAAATTTCAAATTATTGTCATATACTTGAGTCATGAAAAATAAATTTAGAAATTGGCTATATAAGTTTATGTATGGTCGTAATGGGTTTGATTCTTTAACAAAGGATTTGTTTTATCCAATTATTGTATTGCTTATTGTTAATATTTTTCTTAGCGGATACGCTAGATTAATTGTTACAATTGTTATATGGGCTTTGATTATTTATACTTACTTTAGAATGTTTTCTAAAAATGTTTCTAAAAGAAGACAAGAAGCATATAAATATGAAAATAAGAAGAATTATCTTATTACCCGTTTTAAACAAAGAAAACAATATCGTTTCTTTGATTGCCCTAATTGTAAGACTCACTTAAGAGTTCCAAAGGGTTCTGGTAACATTACTATTACTTGTAATAAGTGTGGTACCAAATTTGATAGAAAGGCTTAATTAATTTGCAAGATCCTTATACTGTACTAGGTGTCTCAAGAGATGCTAGTGAAGAAGAAATAAAAAATGCTTATCGTAAGCTTGCTAAGAAATATCATCCTGATTTAAATCCAGGTGATGCGGCAGCTGCTGCTAAAATGAAAGAAATTAATGCGGCATACGATCAGATTAAAAACCCTGATCAATATCGTCAGCAGCAAGCTTACAGCAATCCTTATACAAATTCTTCATATCAAAGTTCTTATCGATATTACGATAATGCTGATTTTGAAGATTTCTTTAAGGAGGCTTTTAGGCAGGCTCAGCAACAAAACCAAAATAGTTATTCTAATGATAATGGAAATCAACGTTTCTACTATCATACATATAGAAGACCGCGTTTTTCGATATTTAGATTAATTATTACTTATATTATTATTATGATTTTGTTTAGAGGTTGTGTTGGGTTTATAACTTTACCATTTAGCGGTTATGGCCAATATCCATATGGGTCTAACAATATAACAGAAACAAGAAATACTTAAAAAGAAGCATTTAGTTGCTTCTTTTTAATGTCATGCTCATACAATGAGGGCCGCCTCTACCTTTCAATAATTCTTTTGATGGAATCTTATAGATAGTAGCTCCTTCACTTAGATATTTTTGATTGGTTGTTACATTGATATCATAGACAATGAATTTATTAGGTGCGATACATAAAGTGTTACAAGCGTCATTCCATTGTTCAAGTATTTCGTTATTTTTATTACCACAAGTAATAATTTTTACATCGGTTCTATTCAATAATTTGTTTAATGTAGAAGTTAAAGAATCATTTATCTTTGTAATGCCATTTTTATCAAATAAAGATAGTTTCATAACTTGATATACTTCGTCAAATACGACAAATTTATTATTGTCAAATCTTGTAAATACAGTATCTAGGTGCATGCAAGCTCTTTTAGATGGTATTTCCATAAAGAGAATTTGTTTAATAGACAATGTTGATTCAATGATGTTTTTGGCGAGTTTACAAGCTGCATCGATAGTTGTTCTTTCGGATATGCCAATTATCATTGTTTCATTGTTTAACAACATTACATCGCCACCTTCAATTTGAAACTTATCATTTCGCATATATAGAATAGGCAAGTTAAAATCTTTGTGATACTTGTTAATGTACTTGCCATAGATGACTTCTCTATTTCTAATATCAGTATGCATATGATACAAGGCAATATGATTACCGATTATAGTGAATGTATCTCTAGTGAAATATAGATTGGGCATTGCGATAAGTTTGCCATCAAAGCCAGACATTGTTTTGTTTACAAGTTCATTTTCATCTTTAATATTTAACAATTGTTCATATATTTTAGAATCACTACAACTTTGATCAGATAAATATTCTTTAATAAATTCTTCTTTTACTTTTTCATCTTTTAATACTTCGGCCATCAAAACATCAAGATAGTCAACTTTAACTCCTTCTTGCCTTAGTATATTAGTGAAAATATCATGCTCTTTTTGAGCTACTTGTAAATTTGGTAATTCGTCAAAAAGATATTCTTCCATGTTTGTTTTATTTAAAATACCTATTTCCTGTCCTGGTCTTTTTACTAGGACTCTTTCTAAGGTACTAATTTCATCAACTACATTTATCATATGCATGTATTGTAACATAAACAAAAAGCCCTTTCGGGCTTTAGTTTTTAAGTGGCGTCCTCGGGGCGATTCGAACGCTCGACCGTCCGCTTAGAAGGCGGATGCTCTATCCACTGAGCTACGAAGACATTTTTTCGTGCATATCTAATTTACCACAGCTATAAATAAAATTCAATAATTATTTTCAACTATGTTATCATTATTGCGTATGAATAAAATAGAAATTAAATTAGTAAGCATCATTACTGATGCGGTTAAAAAGAGTTTTGATCTAGATTCAATAGATGACTTAGTAATGGTTGAAATTCCACGCGATAATACTAAAGGAGATTATTCTAGTAACATTGCGATGCGTTTAGCCAAACAATTAAAAAAGAAACCATTTGATATCGCTAATGAATTAAAAGATCATTTGAATGATGATGTAATTGAAAAAGTAGAAGTTGCGATGCCTGGTTTTATTAACTTCTGGATGAAGAAGGGCGCTATTGCTGATGTGATTAACATTTGTTTAGACAATGGTGAAAACTATGGTAAGAGCGATGCAGGAAAAGGCGAAAAGATTTTACTTGAATATGTTAGTGCTAATCCAACAGGTATTTTACACTTAGGACATGCTCGTGGCGCTGCTTGGGGCGATAGTTGTGCAAGAATTATGAAATTTGCAGGCTTTGATCCTTTAAGAGAATACTATATCAATGATGCTGGTAACCAAATGGATATGCTTGCTTTATCTATTGAGGCAAGATATAGAGAAAGCTTTGGTTTAGATTTCGTGTTGCCAGATGATGGATATCATGGAAAAGATGTACAAAATATCGCTTTGCAAATTAAAGAAAATGATGGCGATAAATGGTTAAATGTTGATAGAGATAGCGCTCTTGCTTACTTTAAAAAAGAAGGCGAACATCTTGAGATGGAAAGAATTAGAAAAGACCTTGAATACTATCGTTGTGAATTTGATTCTTGGATTTCTGAGGCAAAACTTGTTGCAGAAGATAGGGTTAATAAGGCAATCGATAGAATGGTTTCTATGGGCCTTACTTATGAAAAAGATGGAGCTCTATGGTTTAAGTCTACCGAATATGGTGATGATAAAGATCGTGTTTTAAAGAAACAAAACGGTTACTATACTTATCTTGCGCCAGATATTGCTAACCATGTTTATAAATTTGAAAGAGGCTATAGCAAGTTAGTTAATTTATGGGGTGCTGATCACCATGGCTATATTCCTAGAATGAAAGCTGCTATTGAGGCTATGGGCTATCCAAAGGACGCCTTGGAAGTTGATATCATTCAAATGGTAAGGCTTGTTGAAAACGGCGAAGAAGTTAAGATGAGCAAGCGTACAGGCAATGCTGTTACAATCAGAGAACTATGTGATGATGTAGGTGTTGATGCGGCTAGATATTTCTTCTTGTCAAAGGCTTTAGATACTCAATTTGATTTTGATTTAGGCCTTGCGAGAAGCCAAAGTAATGATAATCCTGTTTATTATGTTCAATATGCTTATGCACGTATTTGTTCAATTTTAAAGAATGCTCCTGAATTTAATAGACAAGATACTTATGTTTTGCTAAATCACGAAAAGGAAAATGATTTACTTAAACATATTAATGAATTCGCTGATACAGTAAGTGATTGCGCAATTAATCGCAGTCCTAATAAGTTGTGTAATTATGCTCAAAAACTTGCGACTTACTTCCATTCTTTCTATGGTAATTGCAAAGTAATTGATGATAACAATAAGGAATTAATGAATGAGAGATTGTGCCTTCTTGAGGCAACGCGTATTACTTTAAAGAATACATTAAATCTTCTTGGTATTAATGCTCCTGAAAAAATGTAATATTGGGCCTCTTAGTCAATTCTAAGAGGCTTTTCTTATGGTATAATCTCTTCAATAAGGGTAATCAAAAAAATGGATTTAGAGATAAACGAAGAAATTAGTGATGACAAAATAAAAATTAATCTTAAGGGGAAACTAGATACTTCTACTTATATAAGTTTAGAAGATGAATTAAAAGATATCGATATGTATAAAGACATCACTTTTGATTTTTTAAACTTAAATTATATTTCTTCAGTTGGCCTTAGAATTTTGCTTAGAGCTTATAAAAACACTTTGGTAAATGGTGGAAAATTAATGGTTATAAATTTTAATGAGACAATTAAAACAATTTTTGAGGAAACAGGATTTTTAGAGTTATTGGAGAACTAATATGAAATGGGCATTCATTTTAACAATCATACTTCCTGCTGCTGCATCATTTTTGTTTGATTTCTTAGAAAAACATAGTGGCTTCTCAAGGAAGCCACGTTTGCACAAACAATTCATCATCGGTATTACCTTTGGTTTATGTTCGGTGTGCGCTACCGAATTTGGCATTTATTATAACGAAGGCATATTAAATGTAAGAGATGCAGCTCCACTCTGTGCAGGACTATTATTTGGTGCTCCTGCAGGATTGATTGCTGGATTAATCGGCGGCCTTGAAAGATGGTTTTCTGTTATTTGGAACTATAGTTATTTCACGAAGATTGCTTGCACTATTTCTGCTATTTCATGCGGTGTTAATGCTGGTGTTTTAAGAATAATTGTTTTTGAGGATAAACGTCCATCTTTCTCGTTTGGTTTAGCTATTGCGCTAGCTTCTGAAGTATTGCACATGTTGCTTATTTTGGTTACCAATATGTCAGCTATGTCTAGTGCTTTTGATTATGTTTCATACTTAGCTTTGCCAATGATATTGTTAACTACTATATCGGTTGGTTTGTCTTTTGTGGCAGTTGGCAAAAGAATTATTCACAATGTTACTCCTCGTCCTATGATTCATGATTTCGCAAACGCTTTATTTATTGCGGTAGTGGTTATGTTTGTGGTTTCAGCATCATTAACTCAAGCTATTAATGGTAGCTTTGCAAAAAGTGAAGCTAGAGATTTATTAGACTATAATCTTGAAGATATAACTAATGAAATAGATGCTAATGGCATATCTTACGCTATTAAACATTGGCGTGTTGGCCAATCTGGAGGTTTGGTAATTTTAGATAGGAATATGGAATTGGTGTCCGCTACTAAAGCCGGTTATCCTTATTTGATTGATACAATTCCTGATGTTGATATTGAAAGAAATACTTTCTATGAAATAAAAATAAGAGGTGAAGATACTTATTGTGAATTTAGGGAGGTGGGTATCTATTATGCCTTTGCTTTTATTCCTTGCCAAGAAGCTGATGTTTCGCGTAATGTTACTTTATATATAATTATTTTCTTGGAGTCTTTGATTTATATATCAACTTTCTTTATTGTTTATCAAATATTGAAACTAAAGGTTGTTGAACCTTTGCATAAGGTAAATTCAGGACTTGATAAGATTTGTAATAATGAACTTGATACAGTAATTAAAGTGGATAATAATGCAGAATTTGCAAGCCTATCAACAGATATAAATCAAACTGTTACGGTTTTAAAAGGGCATATTGAAGATGCGAAAAAGCGAATCGAAAAAGAATTAGAGCTTTCTAAACATATTCAAGAGACAGCAGTTCCCTATATATTTCCGCCTTTTCCTAAGCGTAAGGATTTTGAAATTTATGCACATATGAATACGGCTAAAGAGGTTGGTGGCGATTTCTATGATTTCTATTTTACAAATGATAATCATTTCTGTTTCTTGATTGCTGATGTATCTGGCAAGGGCATCCCGGCTGCTATGTTTATGATGGCGTCAAAGACTTTGATTAAGGGCTTAGCTGAAAAAGGTATCGATGCCGATAAAGTGTTTGCTGAGACTAATAAAAAACTTTGCGATAATAATGATGCCGGCATGTTTTTAACGGCTTGGATGGGTATTGTTGATTTAAATACAGGCCATTTAACTTATGTAAATGCTGGACACAATCCACCTTTACTGTATCGTAAGAATAAGGGGTTTGAATATATCAAAGATAGGCCTGGTTTTATACTTGCGGGACTTGAAACAACTAGGTACAAAATACATGAGATTGATTTAAATCCAGGTGATGGTATTTATTTATATACCGATGGTGTAACAGAGGCCAATGATATTAATTCACATTTATATGGTGAAGATAGGTTGTATAGTAAAATTAATGAAATAAGCAATAAAGACACTAAAAATATTTGTTTAGGTATCGAAGAAGATGTTGCTAAGTTTGCGCAAGGGGCTGAACAGTCCGATGATATTACGATGTTATGCTTCAAGATGAATTATGCACAATCCGCGAACAATATTGTTGTATATCCTGATGCTAATGCACTAAATTCGGTTAATGATTTCTTATTAGATAAGTTATCAACAATCAATATTTCTAATAACATATTGAATAAGATTCAAATATGTAATGATGAAATTTATTCAAATATTATGAATTATAGCGGTGCTAGCATATTAGATGTAAAGTTTGCCTTAAACGACGAACAATTGGTTTTGATTTATAAAGACAACGGTATACAATATGATCCATGTAGTAAAGATGACCCAGATACCTCTTTAGCTTTGAAAGATAGAAAAATTGGGGGTCTTGGTATCTATATAGTAAAGAAGATGTGTAAGTCTCTTGATTATAAATATGAGGATAATCACAATGTTTTATCTTTAGGATTCGATTTAAAGCGAGGTTTATATGACGAATAAAGCATTCTTATTTGCGCTAAAGGCGCATGAAAATCAAAAAAGAAAAAATGGCGTTCCTTATATCGTACACCCTTTTGCGGTTGCGATGGAACTTGCTAAAAATGGGGCCAGTGACGATTTGATTGCAGCTGGTTTATTACATGATACAGTAGAAGATACTTCTACTAGTTATGAAGATTTAAAGTCAGAGTTTAATGATAAAATAGCTGATATTGTTGCTTTCGATAGCGAAGATAAAAGATTATCTTGGGAGGAAAGAAAACAATCAATAATTGATTCTTTAAAAAATACTAACAATAGAGATTATCAAATGTTGATATGTGCTGATAAACTTTCTAATATAAGAGATATAGAAGAAAGCATGAAAAAAGATGGTGAAAAGGTTTGGGATTTATTTAGAAGAGGCAAAGATAAACAAGAGTGGTTTTATAAGTCTTTAGTTGATGTTATGTCTCCTATAAGTGATTTACAAATGTATAATGATTTCAAAGAAAGCGTGGAAAGGGTATTTAAATAATATGGAAATCAAATTAGAAAACAAAGATGGCTTAACTTATGTTTATCTTTCTGGAAGTATTACTTCTGGCAATTCAAATGAATTTGAAGATGCTGTAAAAGATGAACCAAAAGAAAATGGTATGATTATCGATGCTAAGGACTTGGATTTTATTTCAAGTGCTGGCTTAAGAGTAATTCTTGCGTGTAAGAAAAGATGTGGCGATAAGACTTTTAAAGTAATTAATGTCAACAATGATGTAAAGAATATCTTTGATGTCACAGGCTTTTCAGAAATCATGGATATCTCTGGTGCGACAAGAGAAGTAAGTGTTGATGGATGCGAACTAATTGGCGCTGGTGCTTGTGGTGAGTGCTTTAGAATTGATGACGAAACAATTATTAAGTTGTATTATCCAAAAGTTGGCAATGATGAAATCGAAAGAGAAAAAGCTTTGGCTAAGAAGGCTTTCGTGCTAGGTGTTCCTACAGCTATCTCATATGATATCGTTAAGTCTAATGGCAGAACCGGTGTTGTTTATGAATTAATTAAGTCAAAGACTCTAGGCGAACTTATTAGAAATGATTTTGATAATAGAGAAAAATATATCGACCTATATGTTGATGTATGTAAGAAGATTGTTTCAATTACAAGTGATGATCCCGAAATTCCTTCTTTTATTGACCTTAATAGAGCTGATATTGCAAAAGTTGATATGTTGAGCGAAGATGAAAAGAAATATTTGCATAAGTTTTTGGATTTAGTGCCTAGTGAAAATACATGTATTCATGGTGATTTAAATATCAACAATATCATGGTTGAAAATGGTGAATGTTGTTTGATTGATATGGGTGAGTTCTCAACTGGTAACCATTTGTTTGATATTTCAAGAATTGTTTTCTCTATGGAATATGGCAATGCTAAAAAGGGCGAATTTAATTCTTTCTATAAGATGAGCAGTGAACAAGTAGATGAAGTTTATAAATCATTTATGGAAAAGTATTTCGGTATGGAATTTGACAAGATCAAAGATGTGCCTGAATTAAAGTGGTTATATCCTTTAGCTTGGTTTAGATGTTGTGTATCTATGCTTAGAAAAGATAGATGGAATGATGAGATTCATAATAAAGTACTTGACTTATTCCATAATCATTTAGTTCCTTTTGTGGATGAAATTTCACAAGCATAAATAAAAATAATTAAAAGTATTGAATTAATTGTTTATTTATGCATTAAGGCGTTTTTGTATAATTGCGATTAATTCACCAAAACGGTCATTTCGGCCGTTTTATTGTCCTTCTTTTTTGTACAATAGCGCTGTGGAGGAAAAATCTATGTCAAAGAAAATTCGTATTCCTGATTATACTTTAGGAGAAGAAATTACTAATTCTGTTACCCATGGTCTTGGTGCTATCTTTGCACTTGTTGCGTTAGTGTTAATGATTGCCAAGGCGGCTGTTAATGGTAACACTGCTATGTGCTTTGTGGTGCTTTCGGTATATGGGACATTCATGTTTATTACTTATGTTATATCTTGTATATATCATGGTTTATCACCTAAGCTTAAGGGCAAGGTTGTACTTAGAGTAATTGATCATTGTGATGTTTATTTATTGGTATTAGGTACAATTATTCCTGTAGCTTTACTTGGTGTACAAGGTTTTTATGGCTGGCTTTTGTTTACTTTGGCTTTAATGCTTAATGTTGTGGGCATTGTCTTTACCGCTATTGATGTTGATAAGTATTCAAAGATTTCGGTATTTTGTCATTTATTATCAGGTTGGTGTGTATGTTTCTTTATAAGACCATTAATTGCCAATGCCAGTGTTAATTGTTTCTGGTTTATTTTAGCAGGCGGTGTTTCTTATTCAATTGGTGCAATTCTATACTGGCTTGGCAAAAAGAAAAGATATATGCATTCTGTGTTTCATGTCTTTGTTTTAGCTGGTAGTGTTTTACAATGGCTTGCGATTTATTTGTATTTAATATAAGAGGTTTTATATGTTTGAAATAAGTGAAGAAATGTTAGAAGAATATGCTAACTTAGCTGTTAAGGTTGGCGCTAATGTGCAAGCTGGGCAAACAGTTAATATTGGTTGTCCAGTAAATGCTTATAAGTTAGCTAGAAAGTGTGTTGAGGTTGCCTATAAAGATTGTAAGGCTGGCAAAGTAATTATTGATTATTATGATGATGATATTTCAAAGCTTGATTACACTTATGTTAGTAAGGAAAAATTATCCGAATATCCAAGTTGGCAAGTAGATAAAAGAAAGTCTTTAATTGATGAGGGTTATTGTCGTATTTCGATTGTTGGTTCAGATCCTGATTTACTAAGGGGTCTAGATCAAGAAAAAATAAAGGCTAGTAGACTTGCGATGATGAAGGCTACAAGTGATTTACAATATTATTTTATGAATTCTGTAGGTCAATGGACTATTGTGGCTTATCCTGAACTTAATTGGGCTAAGAAAGTATTTCCTGATTTAAGCGATGATGATGCTTTAAATGCTTTATGGGAAGCGATACTTAAGACAAGTAGGGTTAAACTAGGCTTTACTGTTTCTAATTGGGAAAGCCATGATGAAGAATTGTTTAATCATTGTAAATTATTGAATGAATATAATTTTAAGTCTTTGCATTTTAAAAATAGTTTAGGTACTGATTTAACAGTTGGCTTAATTGCTGATCATGTTTGGCAAGGTGGCAAGGAAAAAGCTAGCGGTAAATATCCTGTTTATTTCAATGCTAATATTCCAACTGAAGAAGTGTTCACAATGCCTGATAGATATCATATTGATGGAAAAGTTTATTCAACTAAACCATTGTCTTTTAATGGTAAGATTATTTCTAGTTTCAATTTAACTTTTAAAGATGGAAAAGTAGTTGACTATGACGCTAAGGATAATAAAGATGTCTTGGAAACTATTTTAAATACGGATGAGGGTTCTAAGTCATTAGGCGAGGTTGCGCTAATCTCATATGATAGCCCTATTTCTAATAGTGGAATTTTGTTCTATGATACTTTATTTGATGAAAATGCCTCATGTCATTTAGCGCTTGGAGCATGTTATCCTACTACGGTTAAAGATGGTGAAAAGTTAAGTAGTGAAGAACTATTAAAACTTGGTGGGAATGATTCTCTAAATCATGTTGATTTCATGTTTGGCAGTAGCGATATGTCAATTGTTGGTGAAAAGTATGATGGATCATTTGTTGAAGTATTTAAAGATGGCAACTTTGTATTTTAAAGTAAATCTTTAATTGTCTTGTTTTTTAAATAATTAATAATTAAATCATGAAGCTCATTGTAGGTATCAATTACTGAACATGAGCTTTTTTGTTTACATGTTCCATCTTGATTTATGCAATTACAAGATGTTGTTTTCATTTCTTCTTCAGTTACTACTAAAATGTCATATAGACTATAGTCTTCAAGTTTACGGTTAAGTTTGTAGCCACCACATTTACCTAGTGCCACATCTACTAAATTATTTTTAGCCAATAGCGTCATAATTGATTCTAGATATTTTCTTGAGACATTTAATCTATTAGAAATAGATGATAGACAAATGTAATTGTCTTCACCATCATTTCTTGCCATGTCGACGATGGCTCTTATTGCGTATGTTCCTTTTGAAGATATTATCATGTCATAATTGTAGATTATTTAAATCCTATTGACAAGGTAGGATATAGAAAGTAAGATATTATTTGCCTAGTAAAAAGGTAGGAATTATGTCGACTAGAGTTATAGAAATTATTACAAATTCATTTCCCAAAATATTATCACTTGGTTTAACGGTGACTATTCCGCTTGCCTTATTATCTTTTATATCGGCCTTTGTTATATCAGTGTTAGTGGCCTTTATTAATTATGCAAAGATAAAAGTTTTAACACCAATTTCTAGATTCTATATTTGGATTGTAAGAGGCACACCACTTTTAGTACAACTATATATTTTCTTTTATGGTTTGCCAAGTATTGGAATTACTTTAAAACCATTTATATGTGCGGTATTAGTTTTGGGTTTAAATGAGGGTGCTTATATGTCTGAGACAATGCGTGCTTCTTTAAATGCGGTACCAAGTGGACAAATGGAAGCTGGATATTGTGTGGGTATGAATTATATGCAAATTATGTTTAGAATTATTCTTCCACAAGCTTTAAGAACAGCTTTTCCTTCTTTAATGAATTCGCTTATCGCGCTTATAAAAGATTCTTCAATGGCTTCTACAATTACGGTAGTAGAGATGTTTAGACAAGCTCAAATCGTCAATGGTAGAGTGTTTGAGCCATTTGTTTTATATCTTGAAGCAGCATTTATTTATTTGCTTTTCTGTAGTGTTGTTTCGATAATTCAAAGAATTGTAGAAAAGAAATTAAATTTCTATGGAGGTGTTAAATGATTAAAATAAAAGACTTACATAAGAAATTTGATGATGTTGAAGTATTAAAGGGCATTTCCTTTAAGGTAAATGATGGCGATGTTATTGCGATACTTGGTAAAAGTGGCAGTGGTAAGACTACTATTCTTAGGTGTTTAAACTTTTTAACTACTGCTGATAAGGGAACTTTGGTCTTTGATGACAAGGAATATGACTTAAGTTCTATTTCTAAGAAAGATATTTCAAATATTAGAAAAAAGACCGGTTTTGTGTTTCAAAATTACAACTTATTTTTAAATAAGACCGTTTTGGAAAATGTGACTGAAGGTTTAATTGTCGCTAGAAAGATGGATAAGAAAGAAGCTGAAAAGATTGCCCTGGATGCGTTAAGCAAAGTAGGCATAGCTGATAAAAAAGATGCTTATCCTTCAAATTTATCAGGTGGTCAACAACAACGTGTTTCTATTGCGCGGGCTTTGGCTTATAAGCCGGAAGTGATTTATTTTGATGAGCCAACTAGTGCTTTGGATCCTGAGCTTATTAATGAAGTGCTTGTGGTTATGAAGCAATTGGCTAATGATGGCATCACAATGATTGTGGTAACTCATGAGATGTCTTTTGCGAAGAATGTTTCTAATAGAGTATTGTTTGTGGAAGATGGGACAATTATAGAGGATTTAGATTCTAAGACGTTCTTTGAAAAGCCTAAGAACGATAGAATAAAACAATTTATTAAGAGTATTAA
This sequence comes from Oscillospiraceae bacterium, assembly GCA_963619285.1. Classification (GTDB taxonomy): domain Bacteria; phylum Bacillota_I; class Bacilli_A; order Erysipelotrichales; family Erysipelotrichaceae; genus Colivicinus. The sequence goes on from CAVEWG010000007.1 coordinate 53,280, forward strand.
TGAAAGGGTATAGATATGAAGAAATTATTTTGTTTATTATTAACTTTATTTGTGCTTGTTGGCTGTAGTAGTGATACTAGTAAAAGTGAGAGTACTAGTGATGATTTACTTACACAAATTAAGGAAAAGGGTGTTATTACTGTAGCTACTGAAGGCGATTGGTCTCCTTATACTTATCATGATGAAAAAACTAATGAGCTTGTTGGTTTTGATGTAGAACTTGGCAAGTTAATTGCGGATAAATTGGGAGTAGAAGTTGAATATAAGGAAACAGATTGGGATTCTATTTTGGCTGGTGTTCAATCAGGTACTTTTGATTTAGGTATCAATGGTATTACTTATTCTGATGATAGAGCGAAGTCTTTTAATTTCTCTGAGCCTTATTTATATGATCAAACAGTATTGATTGTTTTGGAAAGCAATAGCGATATTAATTCTTTTGAGGATATTAAGGGCAAGGTTAATACCAATTCTCCTGGTTCTAGTTATGCTGAAATGGCTGAAGAATATGGCGCGACTAATTCTTATATCACTACTTTCTCAGATACTATTCAATTGTTAACTAGGGGTGATGCCGATTGTACAATTAATTCATTGTCTGTATATAACGACTATATCAGAGAAAAGGGCGATGGAGCTGGTATTAAGATAGTTGATGAAACAGAACCAGAAAAGACAGTTATCGCTTCTAAAAAGGATGATAGTACAAATACTTTAATTGAAGAGATTAATAAGATTTTAGATGAACTTAGGGAAGATGGCAGCTTGGCTGAGCTTTCAAATAAGTATTTTGGCTATGATGCTACTGTTTTGCCTGAATAATTTGTTGGTAATAGAGCTTTATTTATGATAATATATTTAAGCGAACTTTCTTTGGGCAAATAGTCCAAGGCGTGAAGGAGGAAAGAAATGAGAGAAGGTATTCATCCAGACTACCATAAGGTTAAGGTAGTTTGCGCAGGCTGTGGTGCTGAATTTGAATCTAGTTCAACTGTTAAAGGTGATGTAATCAAGGTTGATACTTGTTCAAAATGTCATCCATTCTATACTGGTAGACAAAGATTTACAGCTGCTGCTGGTAGAATTGAAAAATTCAATAAGAAATACGGTACAAAATAGTAAGGTTAAATCCTTACTTTTTTGTGGCATAATGGAGGAAGAAAAAGGAGCTTCAATATGTATCAAAGATATGCTGATGGTTGGCTAGAGACTATTTCTGGTTGCATGTTTGCAGGTAAAACAGAAGAATTAATAAGAAGAGTAAAAGTTTTAGAATTTGCTCATAAGAAGATTCAAGTTTTTAAGCCTGTTATTGATAATCGTTATTCAAACACAAAGGTTGTTTCTCATGCTGGTTCTAATGTAGAAAGCGTTGTTGTGTCTAAGTCTCAAGAGATTTTGGAATTAACAGAGCCTGATACAGAAGTAGTAGCTATTGATGAGGTGCAATTTTTTGATGACCGCGTTTGTGATGTATGTAACGTTTTGGCAAATCGCGGTATTAGAGTAATGGTGGCTGGTCTAGATACTGATTTTAGAGGCGAACCTTTTGGTCCTATGCCTAAGCTAATGGCAGAGGCTGAGTTTGTTACTAAGCTTACTGCTGTATGTAATAAGTGTGGTGCTCCTGCAACAAGAACCCAAAGAATTATTAATGGCAAACCTGCTAAGTACAAGGACCCTATTGTTTTAGTTGGTGCTGCTGAAAGTTATGAGGCAAGATGCAGAAAGTGCCATGAAGTAATTGGCAAACCTGAGCCAGAGGTGTATTAATATGGATGCGAAAATAGTTAAGCTTGAAAGTATTGAAAAGCGTTACCTAGAAATAGGTGAAGAAATGCTTAAGGATGAGGTTGTTTCTAATGTTAAGGCTTTTACTAAGCTTTCTAAGGAACAAGCGACTCTTAAGGGTGCTTATGATGCTTATCAAGAATTTAAAAAATTAAATAGTGATATTACAGGTGCGGAAGAAATGTTAAATGATTCTGATCCTGAAATCAAAGAAATGGCTGAAATGGAGCTTAGCGATGCTAAGGAAAAGCTTGAGAAGTTAAATGAACATATTCAAGAATTATTACTTCCAAGAGACGCAGAAGATGCATATGATTGTTTAGTTGAAATAAGAGGTGCAGCAGGTGGTGATGAAGGCAATATTTTTGCGGGCGATTTATATAGAATGTATAACTATTATGCCGCAAATATGGGCTTTAAGACGGAAGTAATGGAATCAAGTGAATCAGAAGCTGGTGGCTATGCCTTAATTAGTTTTGCGGTTAAGGGCCAAGATGCCTATCGCCATTTTAAGTTTGAATCAGGCGCTCATCGTGTTCAAAGAGTTCCTAAGACTGAGACACAGGGTAGAGTTCATACTTCTACCGCAACCGTTTTCGTGCTTCCTGATGTAGAAGATGAAGATGTTGAGATTCCTGATAGTGATTTAGAAATTGAGACGCATCGTGCTAGTGGTGCTGGTGGCCAACATATCAATAAGACTGATAGTGCAGTTAGAATTGTGCATAAGCCTACCGGTATTACTGTAAATTGCCAAGATGGTAGAAACCAATTGGCTAATAAGGAAACAGCTTTAAGAATTATTAAGGCTCGTGTTTATAATTTCTATAAGGAACAAAAGGAAAAAGAGGCTGGTGAGGCTAGAAAGAGTAAGATTGGTACTGGCGATAGAAGTGAGAAGATTAGAACTTACAACTATCCTCAAAATAGAGTGACTGATCATAGAATCGGCCTAACTATTAATCAATTAGATAGAATCATGGAAGGTAAGCTAGATGATATTGTTAATGCGCTTATCAAAAATGAGGAACAGGAAAAGCTTTTACATGAGCAGTTATAATGATTTATTAAATGAATATAAGAAGGTCTTTAATGATAAGGAAACATTAAGGGCTTTTCTTTTTGAACTATGCAACGAATATGACATCGATTTATACATGGAAAAGGATAATGAAGCTGATGTTAGGGTTGAAAAACGTTTTATTGATGGCGTAGAAAAGTTAAAGGAAAATGAGCCTTTGAATTATGTTTTGGGTTATTCTTATTTCTATGGCTATAAGATGATTGTTAATGAAAATGTTTTGATACCGCGTTTTGAAACCGAAGAGCTTGTTGGCCTAGTTCTTTCTAAATATGATGAGTACTTTAAGGGCCAAAAGATTAATTTAGCTGATGTTGGTACAGGCAGTGGTGCTATCGCTATTGCGCTTAAAAAAGAAGAGGCTAATTTAAATGTATGTGCTAGTGATATTTCTTTTGATGCGCTTAAAGTAGCTAGAGAAAATGCTAAGAATAATGATGCTGATATTACTTTCTATCAAGGTTCAATGTTGGATCCTTTGATTGAAAATAATGTTAAATTAGATATTTTGGTTTCAAATCCACCATATATCAAACAAGATGAAGTGTTAGATCCAAGTGTTAAGGATTATGAACCTCATGTCGCTTTGTTTGGTGGCGATGATGGTTTAATGTTTTATCGAATGATTTTTGAAAATGCTCATAAAGTGTTAAAAGAAAAGAGTATGTTATTTTTTGAGATTGGTTATGACCAAAGGGAAAATTTAACTGCTTTGGCTCACGAGTATTTCAAGGATGCTCATATTGAGGTTTTTAAAGATATAAATAAAAAAGATAGAATGTTGTTTATCAATTTATTATAATAGATGCGTATTTAAAGGAGAAAATAAAGAAATGAATATTTCACCACTTCAAAAATTTAGACTAGAATATAGTCCAAAGCTTCCAGGTATGTTAAGGCATGGAATTAATGAAATTTGTGTAAAAGAAGGGGAAGAGACAAAGTCTGTTGCTGATCAAGATAAGATTAAGACTTTATTCCCTAATACTTATGGCAAAAAGGAAATTACTTTCC
>CAVEWG010000008.1:0-30851 GCA_963619285.1 Oscillospiraceae bacterium
ATTCTGATAATAACGATTATAATGAATTGTCTAGTTATGGCCAATATCAAGAAAACTATAGTAAGACTGTTGTTACTTATCTTCTAGTAAGGCTAGGATATAGTGAGTCAGAAGCTGCTTCAATATATGAAACTTGTATTGAATTTGAAAGAGAAATTGCGCCCTCTAATTATTCACAAAGTGAGAAAAGCGATAGTAACTTCGATAATTCAATTTCCCGTAATGAGATGTCTTTAGATGAGATAGAGGAAATAGCTGGTGCTTATCCAATTGTCACTATTTTAAAAGGCCTTGGCTATGATGTTTGTGAGGTATATGGTGTTTATAATCCTCGTAGTTTAAAAGAAATTGCCTCGATTTATAATGAAGAACATTTAGAAAAGATTAAAGATTATTTATTAGTGCATACTTTACTTGATAATGTTGACAGATTAGATTATGATGCATACGATTTTGCGCTTACTACTTCTAATAATTTGCAAGGAATTAGTGGCAAAATAAGTGATGAAAAATATGGATTAAATGTTGTTCAAACTTACGCTTTTGATGCTTTGGATACTTTGTATACGGAAGAGTATTGTTCAAAAGATATAAAAGAAGATGTTGAATCAATGATTGATACTTACGTTGAATATTATGAAAAGATGCTAGAAAATGTTGATTGGTTAAGTAAGGAAACTAGAAACAAAGCAATCGAAAAGTTACAAGCTATTAATGGTCATGCTTCTTATCCAGATAAGCACGTTGATTATTCCGCCTTGGATTTGACTGATTTAAAAGATGATGGTTCTTATTTGGAAGTTTGCGCTAAAATCAAGGCATTTAAGAAACAAATCAAGATTGATCGCTTAAAGACAGATAAAACCGCAGAATATTGGGATGATGAACAACAATTTGGCGCAAGTACCATTAATGCTTTCTATGATTATGCTTGTAATGATATCTTTATTTGTAATGGTCTTCTTACCGCTATCAATTACGATATTAATTGGAGTAAAGAAGAGAAACTTGCCACTCTAGGCATGATTATTGGTCATGAATTATCACATGCTTTTGATCCAAGTGGTGCTAAATTTGATAAAGATGGAAATGTTAATTTATGGTGGAATGATGAAGAACTTCAAGAATTCGAAAATAGAGCACAAAAACTAAGTGACTACATGAACCTAATTAAGCCAGCTAATAATGGCAGCGACGCATATGTTAATGGTGATAAGGTTAGAAATGAAACAGTAGCGGATATAACAGGTTTTAAGGCAACTTTATTAATTGCTAAAAACATTGATAACTTTGATTATGACAAATTCTTTAGAGCTTACTCATACATGTGGGTTAAAGTTGAACTACCAAGTTATGAGGTCTACTTAATGAGTGTGGATGTACATGCTTTAGCTTATCTAAGAGTAAATGTTATTCTACAACAATTTGATGAATTCTATGATACCTACAACATCAAAGAAGGCGATGGCATGTATCTAGCGAAAGAAAAACGATTAAGTGTTTGGTAATCATTGTATATATGTCAAAGAAGTTAAACTTATTTAATGGAGAAGTGGTGTATGCCACTTTTTCTTTTTGTTGGTTGTTGCTATATCACTATAGTGATATAATTCTTTTGGAGGATAGTACAAGTTGGAAAAGAAGTTAACTTTATATCATGGTTCGCCTAAAATTATTGATAAACCAATTTTTGGTTATGGCAGGAAGAATAACGATTATGGTCTTGGTTTTTATTGTACGGATAATGAAGAATTAGCTAAAGAATGGGCTGTTTCATCATCGGAAGATGGTTTCTCTAATCGTTATATCTTAGATGTTGAGTATTTAAATATACTTGATCTAAATGATTCAAAGTATACTGTTTTAAATTGGATCGCAATACTTCTTGAACATCGTCTATTTGCGATTAAAACACCTATTGCCAATAAGGCGAGACACTATCTAATTGATAATTTCGGCATCAATGTAAATGCTTATGATGTGGTTATAGGCTATAGAGCTGATGATTCTTATTTTGATTACGCACAATCTTTTGTACATAATGAAATAACTGTAAACCAACTTGATCTAGCGCTAAAACTTGGCGATTTAGGCCAACAAGTTGTCTTGAAATCTGAATTTGCATTTTCTTGTCTTGAATATCAAGGATTTGATTATGCACCTAAAGAAAAATATTTTGTTATGAAGAAGGCTAGAAGCGATTGTGCTTATGATAGCTATTTAAAAATACTTGAAGAAGATGATGATGGTTTAATTATTAGAGATATTACAACTGGAGGAATAAAAAACGATGATCCACGCATACCAAGAAATTTATTTAAGTAATGCGCAAGACGGGCTTGCCGAAGCTTTTGATCACGCAATAAATACGTGTCATATTGATGGAGAAGAATTCATAAAATTGTTTTTAAAAAGTAAGACATGTAAACGTATTGAGCAAGGTGATATTTCTTATCTAATTGGCAAAAGCGGTATTGAACTTGCACTTGATATTTTCTTAGATACAAACGCTAATATAGATTTTTGTGAGCCTGAAGTATCTTATAAAAGATCGGCTGAATATTGGGTAGGCTACGCTATAGCTTATTATCAATGGCATTCAAATAGAAAATTTGAAGATATATTTTATGTTTTTTCTTTTAATGATTTAAAAATCATGTATTATACATTACATGAAGCGGATATAAGCAAATTTGTGGATGTTGTAGATAAAAAAATAAGAGAAACAATAAAGGATACTAATCTTAAAAGAATGCGATTATTATATGGTGTTTCTCAAAGCCAATTGGCAATAAAATCAGGTGTTAGTTTACGTTCTATTCAAATGTATGAACAAAGAAACAAAGACATAAATAAAGCCAGTGGCGAAACGTTATACTCTTTATCTAAGACACTAGGTTGTACCATGGAAGCTTTATTAGAAACATAATAAATGATCAGATGCTTCAATTGTCTTGATTTTCGACTGTAACATTGTAATGTCACAATATCTTAAAATTTAGAACATTATAATATTATAATATTATCGGAGGGAAGAACATGAATGTAACTTTATATCACGGATCAAATAAGATTTTAGAAAAACCTATATTTGGAGTAGGCAATAAGAGAAATGATTATGGTCTTGGCCTTTATTGTACTCAAGATTTAGATTTAGCTAAAGAGTGGGCTGTTGGTGAAGGAAGCGATGGTTATGCTAATAAATATGAATTAAATATGAATGGGCTTAGTTGTCTAGATTTATCTAGTAAAGAATACAATATTCTTCATTGGATCACCATTTTATTAGAGAATCGTATATTTGATTTAAAGTATACTATCTCTAAAACAGGTAAAGACTATTTAATTAAAAATTTTTCACTTCCTTATAATGATTATGATTTAATAAAGGGATATAGAGCTGATGACTCTTATTTCTCTTTCGTTGATGCTTTCCTAAAAAATAATATTTCTTGTCAAAGATTATCGGAAGCTTTAAGACTTGGCAATCTTGGCGAACAAATAGTTGTTAAAAGTCAAAATGCCTTTGATAATTTGAAATTTATTGGCGCAGAGGTGGCGTCGAGCAAAATTTATTATCCTATTCGTAAAGAAAGAAATGAAAAGGCTAGAGTCGCTTTTATCTCTGATAAAGAGGGTTCTTTTAATAATGATGCATTATACTTAATTGACATAATTAGAAATGGAGTTGATAAAAATGATCCACGCTTACAATGAATATTATTTAGAGTTAACTCAAAGAAAACTTGGTTCAATGTTTGAAATTGCCCATTTTAATCAAAAACTAAGTGTTGATGATTTTGCTGAAAAGTTTATTGAATCAAAAGTAGGTGGTGCTTTTGAAGAAGCTGATCCCATCTATGTAGCAGGCAAATCAGCCAATGAGTTATTAGGGATTGTTTTGAGTAAAGAAATTGAATATGAACAAAATATGTATGCTTCACCTGAATATTGGCTAGGTTTTGCATTAGCTTATGTTCAATGGTATTTTAATAAACCATTTAAAGAATTAATTGAAAAATTTCCATGTAGTGAACTTCTTTTATGTTATTTTCCATATCATGAAACGGATATAAGTCATCTTATTGATATGTATAAAGAAAGATTCTTCTTTCAAACGCCACTTTATACGTATCGCAAGAAAAGAGAACTATCACAAAGTGAATTATCTAAGATAAGTGAAGTTTCTTTAAGAAGTATAAAGGCCTATGAACAAGAAAAACTTGATATATCTAAGGCTTCTTATGAAACCCTATATAAGTTATCTAAGGCGTTAAGCTGTTCTGTTGAAAATTTGGTTATGTAAAAAAATAAGTTCTCTTAATTGAGAACTTATTTAATAAACTTAACTTTGTTTTCGTTGCCATGTATTAATCTTACAATATTAGCTCTATGCATAAATATTACAAACAATGTAAGAAGTAATACTAGAGTTGCTAGTGAATTGTCTTTATAAGTAAGAAAACCCATAATGGTTGCCATCATTAGTCCTGACATAGAAGCAAGTGACATGTACTTAGTAAGACACAACACAATAATAAATACTAGTGCAGGATATAGGAATGTAAAGATGAAGTCATGCGTTACAAATAATGCCAAGCCTAGGATGTAACCAGCAGAACATGCTACAGCTTTTCCACCCTTAAAGTTGGCAAATACTGGGAAACAATGTCCAATACATACCGCAAGTCCTGCATATCTTATGTATTCTGGAGAAATCGCATTTACAAGCACCATTACAATGAAAGCTTTTAAGGCATCTAGAAGTATTACAATAATTCCCGCTTTTTTGCCTAAGACTCTACCAGCATTTGTTCCACCAAGGTTACCAGAACCCTTTGTTCTAATATCTACGCCATAGAAAGTTTTGCCGATAATTAGGGCCCAAGGGATAGATCCTATAAGATAGCCAACTATCAGCCATAGTATCAATATAATCGTTTTCATAAAAAAATTATAACAAAACTTTTGTTATAATGGATGAGTATGATTAATAAATATGATGATAGTAGTATTGAAATACTAGAAGGGCTAGATGCCGTTAGAAAAAGACCTGGCATGTACATTGGCTCGGTTGATAATCGAGGCTTACATCACTTGGTATGGGAGATTGTTGATAACGCCATCGATGAAGCGCTAAATGGCTTTGGCAAAGAAATTATTATTGAATTAAACAAAGATGGCTCATGTTCTGTCACTGACTATGGTAGAGGTATGCCAATTGGCATGCATAAGTCTGGCAAAAATACGTTAGAAGTAATTTTTACCGTACTACATGCTGGTGGTAAGTTCTCAGGTGATGGGGGATATAAGACAGCTGGTGGTCTACATGGTGTAGGTGCCAGTGTTGTTAATGCCTTAAGTAAATGGTGCGATGTTGAAGTATGTCGTGATAAGAAAAGATATCGCATGCACTTTGAAAATGGTGGCAAAAAGATAGGCAAACTAGAAGAGTTAGGGCCTACAAATCGTACTGGCTCCAAGGTTACCTTTATGCCTGATGATTCTATCTTTTCAACTACAACTTTTAACTTCAATACAATTTGTGAAAGAGCTCAAGAAGAGGCTTTCTTACTAGAAGGTGTCAAGATTGTTGTTAAAGACTATATTCATAATGAAGAATGTGAATACCACTATGAAAATGGTTTATCAGCATTCATGGACTATCTACATGAAGATAAAGATGTTTTACATGATACAGCTATCTTTACTGGTGAAAGTAATGGTATCAATGTTAAATGTGCTTTCCAATATACAGATGGCTATCAAGAAAACACTTTCTCTTATGTAAACCTTGTTAGAACGCGTGATGGTGGTACCCATGAAGTAGGCTATAAATCGGCCTTTACTAAGACTTTTAATGATTACGCAAGAAATAATGGATTATTAAGAGAAAAAGATAAAAACTTTGAAGGAAGTGATGTAAGAGAGGGTCTAACAAGCATCATCGTAGTAACAATCCCGGAAGCTTTACTTCAATTTGAAGGCCAAACTAAGGGAAAACTAGGAACGCCCGAAGCTAAAAATGCAGTAGAGAGTGTCGTAAGCGAACACCTTATGTATTTCCTTGTTGAAAATAAAGAACTTGCGACTACTTTAATTAAAAAGATACAACGTGCTCAAATGGCTAGAGATGCCGCAAGAAAAGCTAAAGATGAAGCTAGAGCTGGTAAAAAGTCTACTACTAAGGCTAAAGAAATACTAAGTGGCAAATTAGCTCCTGCTCAAAGTAAAGACTATAAGCGTCTTGAACTATTTTTAGTCGAGGGTGATTCAGCTGGCGGCAGTGCTAAGAAATGCAGAGACTCTAAGTATCAAGCTATTCTTCCTTTAAGAGGTAAAGTATTAAATACTGAAAAAGCTTCTTTATTAGATATTGAAAAAAATGAAGAACTAAACACTATCGTACATTGTCTTGGAGCGGGCGTAGGCGCCCACTTTGATGTAGAAGATATTCATTATGATAAAGTAATCATCATGACCGATGCTGATACCGATGGTGCTCATATTCAAGTATTACTTTTAACTTTCTTCTATCGCTTTATGAGAGAGTTAATTGAAAAGGGACATGTTTATGTGGCTATGCCTCCTTTATATGGTGTAAAGACAAAAGAAGGAATGGACTACTTATATTCAGATGATGAATTAAATAAATATCGTGAAGCTCATCCAAGTAAGAGCGATGTTCAACGATACAAAGGTCTTGGTGAAATGGACTCTGACCAATTATGGGATACAACAATGGATCCTAGTAAGCGTACTTTAATTCAAGTAGGAATTGAAGATGCGGCTTTATGTGAACGTAAGATTTCTATTTTAATGGGCAATAAACCAGAACTTAGAAGAAAGTGGATTGAAGAAAACATTGATTTTACTTTAGAAGAAGATTATAAGGTGGAAAGACATGGCTAAGAAAAAAGAAGAAATCATTGAAAACAATATATCTGAGTCTCTTGATGACATCATGTCTTTAAGATTTGGCGCTTATTCTAAATACATTATTCAAGAAAGAGCCTTGCCTGATGCTAGAGATGGTTTAAAGCCTGTTCAAAGAAGAATTCTTTATTCGATGTATATGGATGGCAATACGTCTGAAAAGCCTCATCGTAAGTCTGCTAAAGCTGTAGGACAAATCATGGGTGTTTTCCATCCTCATGGTGATTCTAGTATCTATGATGCGATGGTTAGATTATCACAAGACTGGAAAATTAATTTGCCATTAATCGATATGCATGGTAACAATGGTTCAATTGATGATGACCCGCCGGCAGCTATGCGTTATACAGAAGCTCGTTTATCTAAAAATGCCGAGATTCTATTAAATGATATTGATAAAAATACGGTCGCAATGACCAATAACTATGATGATTCCGTGCTTGAGCCAACGGTATTGCCTGCTTCTTATCCATTACTTTTGGTAAATGGCGCAACAGGTATCGCTTCAGGTTATGCTACTAATATGGCTCCTCACAATTTAAATGAAATTGTTGAGGCAACTATTTATAGATTAAATCATCCAGAATGCACAATTGACGACTTAATGGTCTTTGTCAAAGGGCCTGATTTTCCAACCGGTGGCATTGTCCAAGGCGTTGATTCTATTAAAGACGTCTTTAAAACCGGTAGAGGTAAAGTAGTACTACGTTCAAAATGCGAAGTTGTAGAAGGAAAGACTAATAACTCAATTGTTGTAACGGAAATTCCTTATGAAGTAATTAAATGTAATCTAGTTAAAAAGATTAACGATATCGCAATAAATAAAGATATTGATGGCATTTCAGAAGTAAGAGATGAAAGTGGTAGAGATGGTTTAAAGATTGTTATCGAACTTAAAAAAGACGCTAACAGTCAAATGATTTTAAATTATCTATATAAGAACACTGAGCTACAAATCAATTATTCTTACAACAATATCGCTATTGTAAATCATAGACCTACTTTATTATCTTTAACTGATGCCTTAGATGCCTTTATCGATTTTAGAAAACAAGTTGTTTTAAATAGATCTATTTATCTAAGAGATAAAAAGAAAGCACGTCTACATATCATCGATGGCTTAATTAAAGCTATTTCTATATTAGATAGCGTAATTGAAACAATTAGAAAATCAGCTGATAAAAAAGACGCTAAAGAAAATCTTAAGAATAATTTCTTATTCAGTGAGGAACAAGCCGAAGCTATCGTCAACTTAAGACTATATCGTTTATCTAGTACTGATATAACAGCTCTTAAAAATGAGTGTTCAACACTTGTAAAAGAAGTAGCTGAACTAGAATCAATTATTAGCTCTAAGGAAATATTAAAGTCAGTTTTAACTAAGGAATTAAAACAAGTTAATGAAACTTATGTTACACCTAGAAAGACTAAGATTGAAAAAGATGTTGATGATATCGTTATTGATAAGATGGCTATGGTTCCAAATGAATCATGTTATATCTGTCTTACAAAAGATGGCTATATTAAGCGTTTCTCAAAGCGTACTTATGATTCTAATTTAAATAGTCTTCCATTTAGTAAAGAAAGCGATACGCTTTTAGGTATATCAGCATGTGAGACTCTAGATACTTTATTAATCTTTACAAGCAAGGGCAATTACTTATATTTACCAGTATATAAGGTACAAGAATGTAAGTATAAGGAAATTGGTAAACATGTTTCTACTTATGTAAAGATGGAAGGCAATGAAAAAATAATTGGTGCAGTTATTGTCAAAAACTTTGAAACATATGCCTTTGTGGTACTTGCCACAAGAAATGGCATGATCAAGAAAACATCTATTCCTAAGTTTGATGTATCAAGATTCTCTAAGGCTATGCCTGCTATTAAATTAAAGGACAATGATGAACTTGTTTCAATGACATTAGCATATGAAGGAGATGATCTTGTTGTTGTCTCTAAAGATGGTAGATACAATAAATACTCTTTAGAAGTATTAAGTGATATTGCCCCTAGAGCTATGGGCGTTGGTGGCATAAATGTTAAAAACGATGCCTTGGCTGGTGTGATAAACGATCACCATGATGGTAAGGAAATGTTACTATGTTCTTCTAAGGGTGGCTTTAAGCGAATTCATTTTGCAGAACTTGAATTCACAAGTAGAAACGCTAAGGGTAATCGTTTGTATAAACAAACAAAGACTAATCCAAATGATGTTTTATATGTAAAAAATGTATCAAGCTATGTATCATTATTGTTTAATGATGATCCAATGACTATTTCACCAATTAGTGAAGTATCATTTATGTCAGTTGATGCGACTTTCTCAAGTCCTATCAATGTAAAAGATAACTATAGCTTTATAAAAGATGATATGTCTGATATTCCAGTGGTAGAGATGGTTTCTATTCCTGATTCTTACTATAAACAAGAAGAGGAAAAGGAAGAATATACCCAAACTGATTTATTTTAAAATATGAGTATTTTTAGACCTGATGAAATATTAAAAAAATTTGATGAATTAGATATTTCTGCTTTAAAAAGTAGGGGTTTTAATACAGTCTTACTAGATGTGGATAACACGATTACCCCATATTATGAAAAGCTTCCAGGTAAGGCGGGCAAAGACTTTGTAAAGAAACTAAAAAGTAATGGTTTTGAAGTATTTGTTTTCTCTAATAATACTGATAAAAGAGTATCTAAGGTGGCTGAAGCGCTTGATTGTGAATATCTACCTTGGGCCTTTAAGCCTTTAGCTTTTAGAGGTAATTATCTAATTAAGAAAAAAGGCTTTGATAAAAGTAAAGTATTTATCATGGGTGATCAATTATTGACGGATGTTTTGTGTGGTAAAAGACTTGGCATTTATTCAATATATGTAAAACCAATTGTAGATAGTGATAGTTTTAGAACTAGTATTAATCGTTATTTTGAAAGGAAGATTTTTAAATATATACTTCATGAAAAAGTGTAAGGGATGTGGAGAGATTCTCCAATTTGAAGACAAGAATTTGCCAGGTTTTGCGCCAAGTGAAGACTTTGATTATTGCCAAAGATGTTTTCGTTTGACTCATTATGGTGATACTTCTAAGGTAAACAAAGAAGATACTAAAAATGAAGATATTTTAAAGGCTTATAAAGAAATAAGTGATGCTTTATTTGTGGTGATATGTGACCCCTTTGACGCTTTATTTTTAAGCGAAGACAATTTACTATCAAATTTTGAAGGAAAAGATGTCTTACTTATTATAAATAAGATTGATTTGCTTCCTAAAAATATTACTGAAGAAAAGATTAATAAGATATATCTTGAATCTTTAAAGAAATGTAAAAATGTTAATTGTTTAATAACTTATAAAAATGATGAAACATTTAATGATTTATTCTTTGAAGTACTTGAAGAATTAAAACATAAAAAGATAGTCTTTGCCGGCAGAGCTAATGTAGGTAAGTCTAGTTTGATTAATAAACTGCTTGAAGATAGCGTACTTACAACTTCGATATATCCAGGCACTACAATTAAAGTTAATAGAATAAATTATAAGGGCTATAGCTTTATTGATACAGCAGGACTAATAGATGATGAATCTTTCCTAAGCCATCTAAGTAACAATAATGTTAAAAAGATACTTCCTTTAAAGACTTTGAAAAGACAAATGTTTCAATTATATGAGAACCAATCCTATATTTTAAATGGTCTATTAAGAGTTGATATAAAGCCTGTTAAGAATGCGTCTATCGAGTTCATGATTAATAATAATCTTGAAATACATCGTACAAAGCTTGAAAATGCTGATAGGTATTTTGATAGAAATTGCAAAGACGATAAATTGAAATTATTACCTTTGAAGTCACATGAATTTAAAGTAGATAAATTTAATACTTTTTATCTAAAGGGACTTGGCATATTTAAGATAAAGGGTAAGTGTGATGTTGATATAAAAGTAAATGATGATATAAAAGTATATATAAGTGAGGTTAATTTGTAATGTTGAATGGTAAACAAAAAAGATATTTAAGGTCTTTAGCTAATAATTTAAATAGCACATTTCAAATAGGAAAAGATGGTCTAAATGAAAATTTAATCATTAGTATCAATGATAATTTAAAGGCCAATGAACTAGTTAAGGTAAGTGTTCTTAAAACATGTGAAACAAGTACTAATGAGATTGAAATTGAAATTTGTTCAAAATGTAAATGTGAGCTAGTTCAACACATTGGTAGAACCCTGGTGTTCTATAGAAGAAGTAAGGAACATAAGATTATACTTCCATGAGTAAACAAATTGACGACTTTTACAAATTAGATTCAAAGGCTAGAAAGTTCATTTTAAACAATGAAGAAGTTTTAGCTGACCTTGTTAAGACCAATTTATCAAATGAACGCTTTATTCATACATTAGGTGTGGCAAAGCTAGCTAAAGAGCTTGCTTATTATCATCATGTTGATCCTAGTATCGCTTATATAACAGGATTATTTCATGATTTAACTAAAGAGCTTTCTTTAGACGAACAAAATGAAATTCTTAAGCATTATGATCCTGAAAAGTTAGATTATCCTGAAAAAGTTAAACATTCTTTTACTTGTAAGTATTATCTAAAGGAAAAGTTACATATACATAATTCCGATATATTAAATGCCGTATATAATCATACGATGTGTAATTCAAATGATAAATTATCTTTGATTGTTTATATCGCTGATAAAAGAGAAGAAAATAGACACATTGATGATGAAGTAGTTGGGGTAGCTAAAAAGGATTTAAAAAAGGCTAAGAATTTATTAATTGAAAAGTGGAAAGTAAAAAGAAGTAATGACTGAATTAAAAGATAAAATTGTTGATTTATTAAATGAGAAACAAGTAGAAGATATTAAAGTAATCAATTTTAAGGATAATAGTCCTTATCTTGATTATTTTGTGATTGGTACAGTAAGAAACGCTAGAATGGCTAATGCGACTATTAATTATGTTCAAGATTTATGTCAAAAAGAGGGTGTAGATGTTAAACCTAATCATAATGATAGTGAGTCTAAGTGGTTTTTACTTGATTGTGGTAGTGTAATTGTTCACTTGTTTTATGATGGTGAAAGAGAAAGATATGATTTAGAGGGCCTATGGAAGGATCTAATAGAGAAGTAAAAGAATACGAATATCTAGCTAAATATTATGATTATCTTCTAGGTGATATAGAAGCTTTTGATTATTGGCTAGAATACATTAATCAAAAAGATTTTAAGACTTGTTTAGAGTTAGCTTCTGGATCTGGAGTATTAGCTGGTATTTTAGAAAAACAAGGGAAAGATATTATCGCTTCTGATATTTCTGAAGAAATGAAAGAAGTTGCTAAGACTAATTATAATGGTGAATACCTTATTTTGAATATGATTGATTTTGATTTACACAAAACTTTTGATTTGGTTCTTTGCGTATGTGATTCAATCAATTATCTTTATCCTGAAGAATTACCGAAGATGTTTAAATCGGTTTATAACACTTTAAATAAAGGCGGTAGATTTATCTTTGATATGCATAATCCCATAAGATTAAAAGAGTTTTCAGAGGAATATATCGAAGAAGGCCAAATAGATGATGGAACGTTCTATCAATGGACGATTAATTCTGATATGGATGAGAAAACAATCAATGAACATTTTACTTTCTATACTAAAGAGGGTATGATTCAAGAATTACATAGCCAAAATGTTTTTGATGTAGACTATGTTAAAAATGAGCTTATAAAGGCAGGATTCGAACCCCAAATAATTTTAGATTTTATAGAAGATGAAAAAATATTATTTATCGGTAATAAGAAATGAAAATATATAACGAGCCATACTTTGATAAAAACGCTTGGTTACTTGCCAACTTTGATAAATTAAATATATCTAATGATGAGATATTGGTTTTATTGTTGATTAATTTTTATAATGAACATAATTTAGAAATAAAATATGAAGATCTAGCTGCTAAATTAAGCATCAATATTAATCGTTTAGATGAAATCTTTGCGGACTTAACAAGTAAACATTATCTACATATTGATGTAAATGAAAAAGGACTTTCTTATTCGATTGATGAAGTATTTGAATTTGATGTAGCTAAATTTGAAGAAATTCAAAATGAAGATATCTATAAAACTCTAGAAGACTTTTTAAGCAAACCTTTAACACCAATTGAAAGAATGAAAGTTTCTGATTTATTAAATACTTATGATGAGAATTCAATTTTTGACGCTATTAGAGTTGCAGAAGGCTATCGTAAGTATAATTTAGCTTATGTTGAATCGATTTTAAGAAATGAAAAACGCTAATTATATTATCAAACAATTAGATATTCTTTTTCCTGATGCGCATTGCGAACTTAATCATAAAAATAACTTTGAGCTTTTAATTGCGGTTATTTTAAGTGCTCAAACTACTGATCAAAAAGTAAATAAAGTAACTGAAGTCTTATTTAAAAAATATGATAATCCATATAAATTAGCTAAGGCAAAGTATGAAGATGTTGAACTAATTCTTAGGCCCTTAGGTCTATCTAAAAATAAGGCCAAGAATATTATTTCAACTTCTAATACTTTAGTTAATGAATATAATGGCGAAGTTCCTGGTAGCAAGGAAGAACTTGTCAAACTAAATGGTGTAGGTAATAAAACCGCTAACGTCATTTTAAATAATTGTTTTAATGTACCGGCCTTTGCGGTAGATACTCATGTTTCTAGAGTTTCTAAAAGATTAGGGATAGCGACCAAGCTAGATTCAAACCCCGTTATTGAAGAAAAACTGATGAAGTATTTCCCTAAAGATAAATGGGGAAAGTTACATCATCAGTTTATATTCTTTGGTAGATATAAATGTAAGGCAATTAAACCAGATTGTGTAGATTGCCCATTTACTAAGATTTGTGATAAAGCTTCTTAGTTTGATAAATTGGGTCCATTGTAATATTCATACCCAATTTTTTAAATGTATTAACATCTACTTCGCTTAGTATCACAGTAGAGTGTACTTCCGAATACTTCAAATCACTTAAAGCGTATAGTGCTTTTTGACATGAATAAGAAGTTTGTGAACCAATAGCTAAGGCGATTAATACTTCATCAGTATGCAAACGAGGGTTATTACCATTTAAATACTTAGTCTTAAGCTCTTGTATTGGTTCAATAATTTTAGGTGAAAATAATTCAATATCTGGTAAATTAGCAGCCACTTTAGCAGCGTTTAATAAAGCGGCAGAACTTGCGCCCATTAGTTTACTAGTCTTGCCTGTAACAATTGTTCCATCAGGTAGTTCAATGGCGGTAACAGGTTCTTTTGTCTTCTTAGCTAATTCATTGGCTACTATCGCAACTTTTCTATCTTCCTTGTTGGCACCTGATTTAGTTAAAATATTTTCTAGTTTATTTAAAACACTTTCATCAATCTTATCTTTTGTATAGTCAATTAGACCTTGATAATATCTTCTAATGATTTCTTGTTTACTAGCCTTCTTGCATGCATCATCATCACTTATACAATAGCCAACCATATTAACACCCATGTCAGTAGGTGATTTATAGATGCATTCTCCAATTACTCTTGTTAGTAAATTATTTAAAACCGGAAAGGCTTCTACATCACGATTATAGTTGATGGCCACTTCGTTATATTCTTGTAGATGGAAAGGATCGATCATATTAACATCGCTAAGATTTGCGGTTGCAGCTTCATATGCTAGATTTACAGGATGATTAAGTGGTAAATTCCAAACTGGGAAAGTTTCAAACTTAGCATATCCTGATTTTATATCATGTAAATTATCATGATAGATTTGTGATAGGGCAGTCGCCATCTTCCCACTTCCAGGTCCTGGTGCAGTTATAACTACAACTTCTTTATTGGTCTTTAGATATTCATTTTTGCCAAAACCATCTTTAGATAAAATCTTTTCAATATCATTTGGATAATTATCTATTCTGTAGTGATAGACACAAGGGATACCTGATTTCTCCAATTTCTTTCTAAGACTTGTTGCTTCACCTTGTTTGTTGTATTGGGTAATAACAACTCCACATATGGCAAGACCTGCCAAATTATAGGCGTCAATTAGTCTAAATAAGTCTTGAGAATATGTAATGCCTATATCAGAACGCATCTTATGTTTTTCAATATCATTAGCATTAATTACCAAAATCATTTCAACTTTGTCTTTGATGTTAAGTAGCATCTTAATCTTAGAATCAGGCAGAAAACCTGGTAAGACTCTAGAGGCATGATAATCATCAAATAGCTTACCGCCAAATTCAATATATAAACGATTAAATTGTTTAAGTCTTTTAGAAATGCTTTCTGATTGTAACTTTATATACTTATCGTTATCAAAGCCTATCTTTAACATTGGCCACCGCCAATCAAGTTAATAGCTAATTGTTCTAGCTCTTTCTTATTTTCTTCACTTAGCGCAGATTTAATAGTAACCTTAGGCTCAATATATTCAATATTACTAGAATTCTCCAACATCTTTAACATTGTTTTATTAGCTAAAGGAGCCCATGTACCATTTTCAATTAGTGCTACTTTTCTATTTTGGAAATTACGCTCAGTTAAATGATTAATAAATTCCTTCATGAAAGGGAAGATGTCACTATTATAAGTAGTAGTCGCAAGGACTAATCTATCATAGCCAAAGGCATATGAAACAGCCTCAGATATATCACATCTCGCTAAATCAAATACTTTAACCTTTTGACCTTTTAATTGATCACATAAATATTCAATTGCCATCTTAGTATTTCCATATATTGAAGTATAGGCAATCACAATACCTTTTTCTTCAGGGATATAATTTGCCCAATGTTTATATAAATCGATATAGTATCCTAGATTATCATCAAGTACTGGACCATGTAGTGGAAGTATCTTTTTAATATCTAAGCTTAGAGCTTTATTTAATACAGCATCTACTTGTTTGCCAAATTTGCCAACAATGCCAATATAGTAACGTCTAGCTTCTTGCTTCCAGTCTATAGTTGGGTTCGAATCTATTCCGAACTTACCAAAGCCATCAGCTGTAAATAATGCTTTATCATAAGTATCATAGGTCATAATAACTTCAGGCCAATGTACCATAGGTGCACCTATAAATTGTAGAGTATGCTTACCTAAAGATAGTGTATCGTTTTCTTTAACTACTAATCTTTTATCTTCAAATGCTGTATTAAAGAAATTCTTCATCATGTTAAAGGCGATAGCGCTACTAACAATTACTGTATTTGGATACTTTTCCATAAAATTTAAAATATTAGCACTATGGTCTGGTTCCATATGCTGAATTAATAGATAATCAGGACTTTTTCCTTCAAGTGTTTTATCTAAGTTATTTAGCCATTCATCTTTAAAGTTTTTGTCTACTGTATCAACTACACAAATCTTATCATCCATAATGACATAAGAATTGTATGAGATGCCATCTTTTACTACATATTGACCTTCAAATAAGTCGATATTATGATCATTTACACCAATGTATTTAATGTCGTTTGTGATTTCCATAATTTTCCTCCATTCCAATTATAACAAAATCAATTCTTGAAAATATTTAACAAATAAGTGACAATTTATTTATGGAAAAATATCAAAGCAGTGATGCTTCTTCTTATATTTTAGGTATCTCTTTAACTATTGAGGCCTTAAAGAAAATTCCTGAATATATGGAAAAAGTATATGTATCTTCAAAAGCTATTAAAAATGAACAATTCTCTAAATTAAACAATTTATGTAAAGAATTAAATATTCCTTTAATTGAAGATGATAATGTAATTGAAAAACTATCGGTTAAAGAGAATTGTTATGGCATTGGTTTCTTTAGGAAATATAAACATGAACTAAAAAAAGATGAACATATTGTTTTATATAATTTCTCTGATTATGGGGAATTAGGTACTATATTTAGGAGCGCAGTATCTTTTAATTTTGAAAACATTATCTTAATTAATTCAAATATTGATTACTTTAATCCAAGAGTTATAAGGGCTAGTATGGGCTCAATATTTCATTTAAATATTAAAGAATATAAAAACTTTGAAGACTATTATAAAGACTATAAATATCATCTATATCCATTTTGTGGTAATGGAACTATTGAATTATCTAAACTAGAGTTAAAAAAACCATACAGCATCATCATTCCTCAAAACTATCATGACTTAGATGATATTTTTAAGGATTCATATTTTTTAAAACATCAAGGACTTGATGAAATATCTTTATCTTCATTAAGTGCTATTGTCTTAAATCATTGTTACTTAGAAAATCTTAAGCGATAGCTACAATGTTTACAAAGTGGCATAATTAATTTCTTATTATTTAAATTATTAAGGGCATCTTTATAGTAATCACTATTTAAGATGTCTTTTAAATTGTTTTCATTTAAATCGCCAAAACTATTTATACTTTTGCTGTCTAGGCAACAACTAGTTACTTTACCATTAGATAATATAGCTACTTGATCTTTTAAACCATGGCAATATCCAATATCGCCAATATAGGGATTATTAATATTGGGCCAAGTAAACATCTCTTGAATATAGATATAGACATTGTCTTTTAATTTATATGAGTTATCTTTTTTAGTATCTTTGAAATGATATTTATTTTCTAATTTATTTAGATATTCATGTAACTTATCATCCAAATTATTTAAATCATAGAAACGCAGTTCAATGATTTTATTGTTATTGTGCTCAATCAGATAATCAATTGTCCTAAAATAATCATCATTTACGTTTATATTACTAATTGAATGTAAGGATATGGATAACTTTCTTAATGACTTATGATTTAAAATATCTAAATGTTTATCCAGCAATATTCCATTAGTAACAAGTTGTAAATTAAAATTTTTTTCATCCAATAAATCCATAATAGAATCAAAGTCTTTATGAAGTAAAGGCTCACCTAAAACATGTAAATAAATATAATTAGAAACTTCTTTAATAGAGTCTAAATACTTATCCATTTTTTCTATAGGTATAAATCTATTACCTTTTTCTTCGCTACAAAAACTGCAATTTAGGTTACAACTATTGGTGATTTCAAGGTAAACTCTTTTCATTTAATTAATTATAAGGGATAATTTAAACATGAGCGAAATTTTATATATTGATAAACCAAAGGGAATAACTTCTTTTGATTTATGTTTCAAATTAAGAAAAGTATTTAACACCAAAAAGATTGGCCATACTGGAACTTTAGATCCTAACGCTACTGGTCTTATGGTATGTCTTATTAATAATGCCTCTAAGACTAATCAATTTCTAGTATCAGCTTCCAAAGAATATATCGCTACTGTAAAGATTGGTATTAAAACCGATAGCGAAGATATTGATGGAAATATTATCCAACAAAAAGCTGAAGTAATGCCTAGTAAAGAAGATATTGAAAAAGCTTTAAAATCTTTTTTAGGCAAATCAACTCAAATACCACCAATGGCCTCAGCCATTAAAGTAAATGGTAAAAAGCTATATGAATATATGCGCAATAATGAAACAGTTGAAATAAAGCCAAGAGATATTGAGGTATATTCTATTGAACTACTAGATGTTGATGATGATACATTCTCTTTTAGATGTAATGTAAGTAGTGGCACTTATATTAGAACCTTAGCCCAAGATGTTTTAAAAAAAATAAACATCATTGGAACATGTTTAGATTTAAGAAGAACTAAGATTGATGATATAGATATAAGTGAAGCTGATAGCCTAGAAGATGTATTAGCTGGCAAATATCATGTTCATTCTATATATGAAGTATTATCTAAATACTATTATGTTTATAGAGTAAAGGATTCAAAAGCTATTAAAGATGGCAAACCCTTTAAAGCTGACTTAAGTGATGAGACTGTTCTTTGTGTAGATGAAAATAATTTGGCTTTAGCAATCTATAAAAAAGAAGATGGTATGTATCGTTGCGTAAGAGGACTTTTATGATAGAAGTAATCTACTTTGATGAAAACATTAATATTAGCCCTAATGTTTCTTGTATTGGTTGTTTTGATGGGGTGCATAAGGGACATCAAAAACTAATCAAAAAGACCATTGAACTTTCTAATACTTTTAATGTAGAACCAATGGTTATTACCTTTGATCCTGATCCTATTTCGATATATGGAAAAGGCCATCTATGTTTAACTACATTAAAGCAAAGAATTAAATTATTTGAACACTTTGGCATTAAGAAAGTTTTAATTATTCCTTTTGATGAAGAAGTAATGAAACTATCACCAAATGAATTTAAAATTAAGATACTTGATAAATTAAATATAAAAGAATTAGTATGTGGTTTTGACTTTACCTATGGCTATAAGGGAAGCGGCAATGTAGATACATTAAAAGATACAAACATCAATTTATGTGTAGTGTCAGAATTTAAATACTATGGTAAGAAAATATCTAGTACAAGAATTAGAAATGAATTAGAAAAGAAAAACTATAAGTTTGTGAATAGAATGTTGGGCTATGAATATAAAAAATAAAGAAGTATTTCTAGAAAGAGCGAAACAATATTTTAAAACAGACTATGATATGTTTGTTTCTTTAATTGATTTAAAACCAAGCTCTGGTTTCTTTTTGAATGAAAAGAAAGCCAATAAAGAAATAATATTTGAAGTTATAGATTTTGACTTCGAACCCTTCTTTTTAAATGATAAGTCATATTATTCAAAAGAAGAATCCATTGGCAAGTCTAAGGCCTATGAACTAGGCTTAATCTATCCTCAGGATGTTGAATCTTCTTTGCCTATTTCTTTAATTGAAAAAGATGATATTAAACTAGCGATAGACTTATGTGCAGCACCAGGTGGTAAATCGATTAATGCCGTTAACAAGTTAGATGATAATGTTTTACTAATAAGTAACGATGTAACGTATAAAAGAGCTTCGATATTATCTAGTAATATTGAAAGAATGGGTTTTGATAATTGTATTATTACTTCTTTAAAACCTGATTATTTAGCCAATAAATATGAAGGGTTATTTGATTTAGTAATACTAGATGCTCCATGTTCTGGTGAAGGCATGATTAGAAAGTATCCTGAGATTCTTGATACTTATTCAATTACTAATATTAATGATTTAGCTTCTATTCAAAAAGGCTTACTTGAAAGTGCCTATAAACTTTTGAATGAAGGTGGCCAACTTATTTATTCAACTTGTACATATGCTTATGAAGAAGATGAATGGCAAGTAGATGACTTTCTTAAAAGGCATAAATGTATGTCTTTGATTAAGCCATATAAGAAGATGTCTTTTCTTGATAATACAGAAGGCCAATTTATGGCCTTAATGAAAAAAGAGGGTAGCTTAGTACATAAGAAATACAAATATAAGAAGACTGTTTGTAATAAGATTGTTGATTCCTTTATTAAAGACAATATCAATATCGATGCTTACTATTTGTACAACAATGAAAATAATTACTACATGTCTTTAATGCCTATTTTAAACGTCGATAATGGCATACTTAGGTGTTGTATATATCTAGGGGAACTTAAAAAAGATAGGTTTGAGCCATCGCATAGTTTATATCGAACTAATCGTTTAGATTTTAAATATAAATATGATTTAAGTGATGAAGAATATGATAAATTTATCAAAGGCGAAGAATTAAATGTGAATCTTGATAATCATTATTATCAAGTTACATATAAGAATTTGCCACTAGGCTTTGGTAAGTGTAGTAATGGCCAACTTAAAAATAAGTATCCTAAAGGTTTAAGAAGGATGGTATAATTTAGCCATGATTAATAAGAATGAATTTGGTAGCATTGAGGTTTCAAATAAGGCCATCAATGATATCGCAAATATTTGTGTTGAAAAAACCAAGGGTGTCTATCCAAATAAGAAAGATGGCACTAGTGCTTGTAACTTCAAGGATGATGAATTAAAGGTTGTAGTATCTGTTAAAGTAAAACAGGGAATTGATGTTGTTAAGACTTGTAATAATCTGCAATCTAAAATCAAGACAGCAATTGGCGAGATGACTGGTATTGAAGCTAAGAGTGTTGATATTGAAATTCAAGGATTTGTAAGTGAGAAGTAGGGAAACCTACTTTTTAATTTGAAAAAGTTTCATAAAACAATGAAAATAAGTCACTTTATAACTCTTTATTTTCTAAAAAGTTTATATTGTTTTTATTTCATATACTATAATTGTTTTGTGCTTAAGGCACAGGGAGGGTTAAATGAAGAAGTTATTAACTTCACTACTTGTCCTAGCAATGCTATTTAGCTTTGTTGGATGTTCTTCTAAGTCTGATGATAGCTCAAAAGCTACTGATGATTCTAGTACTGATGGAGAAACAATTAAGATTGATGATTTAAAGATTGAATTTGTTCCTTCTAAAGATGCTGACGTTATTAAGACTGGTACTGCTGGTCTAGATCAATTAATTATTGATGAAATGGCTAAGCATGGTTATGAAATTGGTAAGGTAGATATCACTGTTGGTACTAACTATGATGCTACTGGTGAGGCTCTTGCTAGTGGTGCTATTGATTTAGGCTGGTTGCCAGGTGGTACTTATGCTTTATATTCTGATGAATGTGATGTAATTCTAACTGCTACAAGAAATGGTTTAAGCAACGACTCAACTGATCCTAAGACTTGGAATGGTGATGCCAACGCTACTCAAAAAGATGGACCACAAGTTACTTATTATCGTTCATTAATTTATGCTACTACAAGTGAATATGGCCAAGAATTAGCTGCTAAGGTTAATGCTGGCGAAGAACTTACTTGGGATGATTTAAACAAGGCTACTTGGGCTGTTCAAAAGACTTCAAGTTCAGCTGGCTATATCTATCCAACTTTATGGTTAATGGAAAACTATGATGGCAAGAAGATCTCTGATCTTGATAATGTTGTACCTCTAGATTCTGGATATGGTACTGCATTCGATTATGCTGCTCATGGTCTAGCTGATATTATCGTTTGTTACGCTGATGGCAGAAACGACTATGAAGCTGCTTGGACATTACCAGAAGGTGAAACTGATGAAACTGGTAAGCAAGGTTTCGGTAGAGAAGAGTCTATTTGGAATGAATTAAATGTTATTGGTGTAACTGAAGGTATCTACAACGATACAGTTGCTATTACTAAGGCTAATGAAGATGTATACAATGATGCATTTATCGCTGCTATTCAAGATTCATTAATCAACATCATTAACACTGAAGAAGGCCAAAAGATCTTCAGCGTATATTCTCATACTGGTTATGCTAAGGCTACTGATAGCGACTATGATGGCGCTAGAAAAGCTTTACAAGCAGTAAGCGAATAATTTAAAGCTTAATTAATTAACTAAAATGGTGTATTCCTTAAAAGGTCTACACCATTTTTTCATGTGTATATTGGCCATGTCTTTTGGTATTATCGCCATATTGAATCGAAAATTTTGGACAATGATGTAGACAAGATAGACACATTACACATTTATCCTTTATCCAAACAGGTTTATTATCTTTTAATTCAATAACTTTAACAGGACAATTTCTAACACATAGTCCACAACCCACGCAAGTATCTTCTACAATAAAATTATTAGTTTTGCGCATGTTTTCATACATTGATTTATGAACTATTTTAGAAAGAAAGTAAGGCGCTTTACTATTGGCATAATTGCCAAATTGTCTTTTGTTTACTTTATCGACAATTAAATCAATTTCTTTATCTGCCTTATTATTGATTCTATTCACTTTATCTTTATCGCTTAAATCAAAGATAGGAGTCCAAGTATCTGGCATTTTAACACTAAAACT
Organism: Oscillospiraceae bacterium; assembly: GCA_963619285.1. Classification (GTDB taxonomy): domain Bacteria; phylum Bacillota_I; class Bacilli_A; order Erysipelotrichales; family Erysipelotrichaceae; genus Colivicinus. The sequence goes on from CAVEWG010000008.1 coordinate 22,728, forward strand.
AGACGATAGCGATAAGCCTTTAGTCTTTAAAATATTGTTTACAAAATGAGCTGAAGCACCACACGTTGTACCATATGTTGCTACAAAATAAATATAATCAGGTTTATTTATAAATGAAATTGTTTTTAGATAATCTTCAACAATAATTGGTAGTCCCCAAGCGTAAGTAGGACTAATGATTCCTAGTACATTAGCATTTATCTTATCTACTTTAGTGATGGGGATAGCTTCATCATTTGTCTTTGATGCAATTTTCTTAGCAACATGTTCGCTGTTGCCTGTAGCTGAAAAATAAATAATCATTATTCTAACCCCACGAATTTAACAAGCAAGATATGAGGAATTATTTTGGACAGTAATCGATAAAATTTATAGAAGGCTCCTGTTGTATATACTGATCTTCCATTTTTTGCGGCTTTTAAAGACTTATAGGCTGCAACACTAGGGTTAATTATAGGCAGTTTTTCTTGTCCCTTAGTTAAACCACCCTTAGTCATTTCTGTTAACATAAAGCCAGGACACATTGCGCATACATTAATTTCTCTCTTTTTTAGTTCTTCTCTAAGCCCTAGACACAACGCTGATACATAAGACTTAGAAGCACTATATACTACTAAATTGGTATTAGGCGCAAAAGCTGAAGTAGAAGATACTTCAAGTATTGTTCCTTTATTTGCTATATAGGGTAGACATGTTTTTGTAATGGCTGTTGCTCCTTTACAATTCAAGTCAATCATCTTTAACATTGAGTCAAGTTCCATGTTTTCAAATTTACCACCACAAGAGACACCAGCGTCATTTATAAGTACTTTGATTTCCGGCTTTTCTTTCCTTAATTTTTCTTCTAGTAATTTGTAGCTATCCATATCAGCCAAATCCACAGGAACAATTACGCAATTTTTATTGGGATATTTACTAGCTACTTCTTTTAGTCTTTCTTCTCTTCTGGCTAGTAGCCATATTTCATCAATTTCAGGAAATAGTTTAGTAACTGCTTCAACATAGCAAGTTCCAAGTCCTGATGATGCTCCGGTTATAATCGCAATACTCATAATACCTCCTTTGTACAAATGAATAAAGTTAGACATTTGTAAAACTTATGGTTTAATATTAAGTTGTTACTAGCTTTTATACTAGATACAAAAATGTATACTTGTTTAAAGTTGGACAAATTTTAAATTATGTAAAGGAATATATTATGAAATATGACACTAAAACAAAATTAAGCAAGGGACAAATAAGGACTCTAGACGCTTTTAGTAAAGAGATGTTTATGCTTTTATCTAATAAATCGTTTGAAGAAATAACGGTAGGTGAATTATGCGGCAACACTAATTATCCACGTGCTACTTTTTATAATTATTTTGATGATAAATATGATTTGCTTAATTATTGTTGGCAAACATTAGCATTAAAGATCGGCTTTGATGAATATAAACATAGCGATGATAATGAAATGCTATATGTTTATTTTGACAGGATATATGACTTTACCAAAGACAATATTGAAATTATTAACAAAGTTCTTTTACATAATGGTGAAGTTGGCTATATGTTTTCTAGTTTTAGGAATTATCTTATCAATCAAATGCGTTTTGTTTTTAAGGATTGTCCGCTTGCTAATAAAAAGGATATTCCTAATCAATTACTTGCTGATCATTTCAGTAATACTTTGATTTTGGTTTGGCAATATTCAACCATAATAGATGATACTTGCACAAAGATACAAGCTCATAAATATTTGCGTTATTTAATTGATAATTTATGATTTGTTTTTAGAAAATTCATAATGATATAATCCCTTATGAATTCATAAACAAAAAGGGAGATATTGTGTATGAAAAAACCACTTTTTACAAAAATAATTCAATGCGTTGCTCTGTGCCTATTATTTATTACAATAATACCAACACAAATTTTAGCTGAAGGTGAAAATGCTTATGGCTATAGCATGGATGCTAGCGGCAATAAGACTTATTACTATAGTGTCAATGATGCGATGAATGCTACTAGAAAAAATTATACTGTTTTTCTTACTAGAGATTGGGACTTAAGTTCTCCTTTAAATATAGTAGAAGGTACTACTTCTAGACTTAATTTAAATGGCTATACTATTAAAAGAACTGATATGCCTAGTTCTTTAAGTCATAGTGGTGAAGTAATTACTTTACATCCTAATTCAAAACTATATGTATATGGTTCTACAACTGATGTTACGTTTTCTAAATATGGCATTAAGAGTGGCGGCTTTATAAGCGGTGGTTGCACATACAATGGTGGCGGCATCTATATGAAAAAGGGCAGCTCACTTTATTTAGAAAGAGTTGCTGTAGTTGACAATTACTCATATAACGATGGTGGTGGCATCTATGTTTCTGATGATAATTGCTCTATCGAGCTATCTGATGCAAAGATTAGTTATAATTCCACAGGTAACAAATTCGCTAATGGTGGTGGCGTTTGTGTTGAAGGCGAAAAATTTGGCATGAATTTAGCTAAAAATTCAGAAATTAGCCATAACACTACAAATGGTTTGGGAGCTGGTATATTTTGTTCAGATAGTGATGTTACTATTGGTTCAACAGATGAAACTGGTATTATCAAAAACAATAAAGCTGTTGGTAGAGCCGGTGGTATCTATTTAAATGGTGGAACTTGCTCAGTTAGTGACTTAACAATTGATGGCAATAGTGGTACTGATGCAGGTGGTGTTTATTGTAATGTTAGTAATGTATATTTAAAGAATTTAACTATCATAAATAATAAAACTGACGATAGTAATGGCGGTGGTGTTTTAATTGGCTGCAAAGACGTTTATCTAAAAGATTGCAAGATTTATGGCAATCATGCAGCTAACTATGGTGGTGGCGTCTTTGTTTTAGGCCATTATGATGTATATCTAAGGGGTTGCAACAAAATATATGACAACACAAGTGGTAAGAATAATGGAAAAGATGACTTATTTTTAGAGAAAAGTGGTTTCTATAAAGCTTACGTAATTGGTGATGAGTTTGATGCTAATTCAAAAATTGGTATTAAAACTACTAAAACTGGTGATAGACTATTAGCTAAAAATATTACTGGTGTTCAATATGTATCTTCATTCTTCTTAGATGATTCTGATAACTACCACATAGGGTTTGAATCCCAAGATAACGAAATATGGCAAAGAACAGGTGCAACAACTTATGCTGTAAAAGTAAATGATACTCCAGTAGGCAAATACGCTAGAGGAGTAGAGAATATCACTGCTATTGATAATAATGAAGATACAACAAAAGTGTTTGTTTCTTGGGATGAAAAGAGTGTTTCTTCATTAAACTTAAATTCTGAAGATTTAACATCTGAAACAATCACTTTCACTATGCCTGGTGAAGAAGTGAATCTAAAATCAGTTTATGCACCTGCCGCAACAAATGTTGCATTAAAGATGAGTAGTGTATTAGAAAATCAAACTCTTCCTGATAAAGCTATTTTATCTTGGACTTTTAATAATACTTATCATGAAGAAGAAGTTAATCTAAATTGGTATAGGAAAGATAATGGCCGTTATGTAAATTGCGCTACTGATGAAAATGCAACATCAGGTACAGCATATGTCTTTGAAGTATATAGTGAAGGTAAACAAGATGGTGTGAGGGTTATTTCAAGCGCTATTACAAAAGATAATGTGACAATCAATTGCGAAGGTAGAAATATTGAAGTAAATGAGCTTTCTATAAATGACGAAGGAACTCTTAACTTTAAGAGTGAAGACATAATTGTGGGCAAAGATGTAATATCTTATGTAGATCCAATTGTTGTATCTGTAAGAGAAGGTGCTTCTAAACAAGGTGTTTTAGATACAATTAACACGAATTTAACTAGTATAGCTACTTCCAAGAATGAATATGAATACAAAGTTACTTTAAATCAAGTTAGTGAAACTAGTTTAAATAATGTTTTGTTTGATGAGGACGGAAACATTAAACAAGATACAGGAAATAATGAGTATAAAGGATTTTATACAGCTAATATCGGTATAACAGATACTAATGCGTTTGACGAAAAAGGTAATGCATGTGAAGTTAATTTAAACGGTATAGATACAACAATTCTTGTTATTAATGTGTTGCCTAAGGATGAACAAACTAGTGATACAAAGATTCTTAGAATAAATGATGATGACATTGTTATGGAAGGTGATACATGGTATAAGGAAATAACATTTGATGGAACAGGCTATATGTTAGATGCAATTCCATACACTGACAATAAAGTGAAATTAATTGGTGAAAAAGGCAAAAGAATTGTTCATGAATTAACTGTTGATGGCTATAGCGGCAAAGAATTTTATACTTACATCTTAGATGATTCTAAAGCCACTACACCTGAATTAATAGATGGAGAAAGAAGAATTGAACAAGGTGTTTTATATCAACAAATAATTGCTGACTATAACAGCAATAACATCTTTGCATACAATCCAAATGGCGATAATGATTGGACTATAAATAAAGGTGTTAGTTATACAGTTAGCGCTGAGGCAAATACTTATAAATCAGTAAGAGCCCTTGCTTGGACGGTAGATAGCAACAACAACATGTCCGATATATCTAGAAAGACATATCTCCTAAACAACTACGATAGAAATTCTTTCAATGGAACATTTATTTCTAAAGTAGATGTAACAATTGATAATCTTGTATATGGCCAAGACTTACCATCTACAATTAAAAAGATTGATGTAACATTATCTGGAAATAAAGTTGATTCATATGAGAATCTTCCTATTGTGGCATGGCTTCCTAATGGAAATGGAACAGCTTTAAATAATACTGTTTATAAAGCTAAGGTAGAACTACAAACTGCTGATAAATATACTGTTGATTATTTATCTTCTTTACATGTAGTAGTAAACAATGATGAAAGGATATATGCCTATATTGAAAATGAAAATGATAAGGCAATGCTTAATATCATCTTCCCTGAACTAGAAGGAAGTAATGGCGGCTATGATGAAGATAAAGCTTTAAGTTATACACTAGATAGTATTCAAGTAGGTGACTATACAACTTCTCTGTCTTATGAAAAAGCTGTTGAATTAAATAATGATTTATCTGAACTAGATATACCTTATGTATTATTGAATGTTAAAAACAACAATACTAATGAACAAGAAGTATTTAGAATAGAACCATCAAGTATACTTAAATTTATATCTTCATTTGATTCAAATAATTCAAATGCTCAACAAATTATATTAAAGGCTAACTTAGCTGAGCTAATACCAAGTTATGTAATTTATGATGGTATAGATACTAATGTTACATTAACTATTAATGTTGCTAGTAAAAATAGTTCGGCTAATAAAGTAGTTACTTGCGAAGAATCAATGGGTTCTTTAAACTGGACATGGTCTGAAAGTAAGAAAGCTTGTGTATATAGAGTAAGTAATACTTCATCTAAATAAGAAATAAGACTGTTATAAATTAATGTTTGTAACAGTTTTTTTCTTTTAATTTATATATTCATTTTAATTATTTTGAACTACAATATTTTTTGGTGTGTTTATGCACACTGGAGGAAGAAAAAATGAAAAAACTATTAACTATTATGTTAAGTCTTGCCATGATGTTAGGCTTGGTTGCTTGCTCATCAAGTAAAGAAGAAACTACACCAAGTGAGACAACTACACCTGAAGCAACAGAAACTACTGCACCTGAAGAAACAGAAACAGCTGATTATCCTTTTGTTGCTTATCCTGATCAAAAGGAATTCTATTCTATCAAGTTAGGTTACAATGATGAAACTTGTACTTTAGCTATTCCTGCTAATTATGTATTTGATGACGCTACTATTATTGAAAATAGCGAAGTTAAGGAAGTGCCTGCTGCTAATGATAATCCAACTATTGAAGATGAAATCACTAGTGATGTAATTGACTTGAATGCTATTTATTCTGTATTTGCTATTGAATCAGAGGATGGTTCCGTATCTTTAAAAGTAGAAGCTTATCCATTTGGTACAGGTAGTGCACTTGATAGCTTTGATGGCTTATTTGAAGGCAATAAGACAATTGAACAATTAGAAGGTACTGCTGCTAGACTTGCTGTACAAACAGAAGTTGAAGGCTATGATTTTAAGATCTATGTAGAAGTAAATACTGATAACTATGTTGTTATTAGTTATAAAGGCGATTCTAGCGTAGATGCTAAAGAAATGGCTTTAAACATTTACCAATTAATTCAATTAGCTTAATTATTAATAAAAAAGTTATTAGAAGGTCCTTGTTTATTCAGGGATCTTTTATTTTGCCTGTATTTTTCTTTATTATGTAAATTTGTTAATTTCCTTTTACAAATAACAAGTAAAATAGATATCGAGAGGGGAATTTACATGATTGAATTTAAAGATGTATCCAAAACATATCCAAATGGTACAAAGGGCCTACAACATATTAATCTAAATATAGAACAAGGTGAATTTGTTGCCATTATTGGTTTGTCAGGTGCTGGTAAATCAACTTTGATTCGTACAATAAATAGAATGATCGATATCACTGATGGTCAATTAATCGTTGATGGCACTGATGTAATGAGTTTGAAAGGGAAAGAACTTAGGAAGTTTAGAAGAAAGATTGGTATGATTTTCCAATCATTTAATCTAATTACTAGAAGTTCAGTTATTAATAATGTTTTAACTAGTAATGTACCAGATATGCCTTGGTATAAAGTGTTATTTGGCTATTACTCAAAGGAACAAAAGCTAAAAGCTTTAGAAGCATTAGATAAAGTTAATATTTTAGATAAGGCATATAGTAGATGTGATGAATTATCGGGTGGTCAGATGCAAAGAGTTGCTTTGGCGAGAACACTTAATCAAAATCCTAGCATTATTTTGGCTGATGAACCAGTTGCATCTCTAGATCCAGTTATGGCGGATGTTGTTATGTCTGACTTTAAGAGAATCAATGAAGAAATGAATATTTCTATTTTGATTAATATTCACCATGTAGACTTAGCTTTAAAATATGCAACTAGAGTAGTTGGTATTAGAAAGGGTCATATTGTTTATGATGGCCCTACAAGTAATGTGACTAAGGAAATTCTTGAGGAAATCTATAATGGCAATAGTGTTCCTACAAGTAAGGATGAAGAAAAATGAGAGAAAGAGAAAGAGAAAGAGAAAAGGAAAGAGAAAGAAGAAAACAAAAGGTAAGAAAAACACCTTTGTTTGATCGCGTTTTTAAGCCTAAACAAATTGTTCTTGAAAATGGTCATACTGTAGATAGGCCTATGTCTCGTACGCCATTTATTTTAGCTGCTTTATTAATTGCGGTAATTATTTCCGTCAAGATGACAGGCTTTGACTTATCTATTATTGCCTCTAGAGGCCATTACTTATTTGATATTTTAAAGAAAATCTTTAATCCGACTTGGTCATATTTCCCTAAGGTAGTAGATCCACTTATCGCTACTGTACAAATGTCATTACTTGGAACTATTATTGGTTGTTTGATTGGTTTGCCAATAGCTATACTTGCTTCAAGTAATATCAATAGTAATAGGCCAACACTTCTTTTCTTTAGATTTGTACTATCAATCATGAGAAGTGTCCCTACGCTAATACTTGCTAGTGTGTGTGCCTTAATGTTTGGGCTTGGTACATTTGCTGGTACGGTTGCCATTGTTTTCTTTACAATTGGTATTGTTGCCAAGATGTTATTTGAAAGTATTGAAACAATTGATATGAAACCTTTTGAAGCTATGCAATCATTTGGTGCTACTACTTTACAAGCATTTTGGGCTGCGTGTATGCCACAAATCTTACCAACTTACTTATCGCATTCGCTTTATTGTTTTGAAATGAACGTAAGAGCTGCATCAATTCTAGGATATGTTGGTGCTGGTGGTCTAGGTATTCTTATTAACGAAAGAATTGGTTGGAGAGACTATGAAGGCTTAGGCATGGTGCTACTTTCATTGTTTGTTCTTGTATTTGTTATTGATATCTTCACCAACTGGTGTAGATCAAAGTTGTCTTAGGAGGTTAATATGTCAATACTTGAAACTTATGATAATCGTCCAAGAAAACTTTGGGTTAGAATATTAATTTTCCTAATTGTATTAGGACTTGCTGTAT
>CAVEWG010000009.1:0-17991 GCA_963619285.1 Oscillospiraceae bacterium
ATTTAAGAGGGGCCATGCTAATGTTGTGCTAAATGTTTAGCAGTCTTATTGACTGAGTGCTATTTATCTATATAATAAATAGTGTTGAAGGAGGTCAACAAGATTATGATTAAACCGTTATATAACAACGTATTATTAAAGAAAGTTGAAGCTGCTAGAGAAACAAAGAGTGGCATTATTATTTCTCAAAAACAAGAAGATGAAGAATATGCAGAGGTTGTAGCCTTAAGTGGAGCTAAAGAAGTTAAGGTTAATGATCATGTATATGAAATGCCATTAAAGGTCGGCGATAAGGTAATGTACAAGAAGTATTCTGGTACAGATATCAAAGACAATGATGAGAAATTCATCTTGATTAAGGCTGAAGATATTTTGGCTATTGTTGAATAGGAGGAAAAGATTTTTATGGCAAAAGAAGTTAAATATTCAAAAGACGCAAGAGATAGCGTACTTAAAGGTGTAGATGTATTAGCTGATGCGGTAAAGGTAACACTTGGTCCAAAGGGTAGAAATGTTGTATTAGATAAGGGCTATGGTTCACCAGTTATCGTAAATGATGGCGTATCAATCGCTAAGGAAATCGAACTTGAAGATACTTTCGCTAATATGGGCGCTAAGTTAATCTATGAAGTTGCGAACAATACAAATGATACTGCAGGTGATGGTACTACTACTGCTACTGTTTTAGCACAAGCTATCGTTCATAAGGGCTTAGAAGCTGTTGAAAAGGGTGCTAATCCAGTATTCCTTAAAGATGGTATTGATATGGCTAGTAAGAAGGTAGCTGAAGTATTATTGTCTAAGGCTAAAAAGATTGATTCTGCTAGTGATATCGCTAGTGTTGCTTCTATTTCTTCTGGTTCTAAGGAAATTGGTCAAATCATTTCTGATGCAATGGAAAAAGTAGGCAAGAGTGGTGTTATCAATGTTGATGAGTCTAAGGGCTTTGATACTTCACTTGAAGTAACTGAAGGCTTAAAGTATGACAAGGGCTATATTTCTCCATATATGGTTTCTGATAGAGAAAAGATGGCCGTTGAAATGGAAAATCCATTAGTACTTGTTACTGATCAAAAGATTTCTACTATTCAAGATGTTTTAGGAATTCTAGAACAAATTGTTCAACAAAATAAGGCTTTATTAATTATCGCTGATGATATTGAAAATGAAGTTATTTCAACACTTGTTGTTAATAAATTAAGAGGTACTTTCAATGTTGTTGCTACTAAGGCTCCAGGCTTTGGTGATAACCAAAAAGATCAATTAGCTGATATCGCAATTTTAACTGGTGCTAAGGTTATTTCTAAAGATCTTGGTATGCAATTAAAGGATATGACAATGGATGATCTTGGCACATGCAAGAAAGTAATTGTTGAAAAGGATTCTACTACTTTAATTGAAGGTGCGGGTTCTAAGAAGGCTTTCAAGGAAAGAATTGCTGAACTTGAATCTTTACTTGAAAAGACAACTAGTGATTATGACAAAAAGAGACTTCATGAAAGAATCGCTAAGTTATCAAATGGTGTAGCTGTAATTAAGGTTGGCGCTACAACTGAAGCTGAAATGAAAGATAAGAAGCTTAGAATTGAAGATGCACTAAATGCAACTAGAGCTGCTATTGAAGAAGGTATTATCATTGGTGGTGGTGCATGTCTTGCAGACATTTCTAAGGAAGTAAGAGATGAACTTAGAAGTGATGTAGTTGATGTTCAAAAGGGTATCAATATCGTTCTTGATTCTTTAACAGCTCCTTTATATCAAATTGCTGAAAATGCTGGATATGATGGTGATGAAATTGTTAAACAACAATTAAATGAAAAGAAGAATGTAGGCTTTGATGCTAAGAATGGTAAATGGGTTGATATGTATAAAGAAGGCATTGTTGATCCATGTAAGGTTACAAGAAGTGCTTTATTAAATGCTGCTAGTGTATCAGGCTTATTAATTACTACTGAGGCTGCTGTAGGAACTATTAAAGAAAAAGAAGCTCCTGCTATGCCTGCTGGTGGTATGGGCGGTATGTACTAATAAATGTAAGAAATTACATTTTATGAAAAACTTTCACACAGTTTACACAATCACTTGATATATTAATTGTGTTAAAAGTTTTTCATTTATCCTATATTTATTAAAAAACGGGCATATGCTCGTTTTTTAATATATAATTTAGTAGTTGTCTCAGTAGCTCAGTTGGATAGAGCGTTCGCCTCCTAAGCGAAAGGTCGGAGGTTCAAATCCTCTTTGGGACGCCATATTAAAATAAACAGTAGAATCTATTGGTTTTACTGTTTTTTTATTCACAAGGAATCAATTATCTCTTTAGCTCTATATAAAATAGGTAATTCTCTATTGGCTACAAGTCTTCCAATTTTAGTGTTTGCACAATCTTTATATTCTTTAATCGCTTCTTCATATGTTAACTTTAATGTTGAAATATGAAATATGTTCTTTTCAGCTTCAGTTAAATTTTTATCACCAAATGATTTTATTTTGCATAAATAATAATTAGATATGTTGTGCCTATGCAAGATGTTGTAGTAATCGCTTACTGTCCCAATTTTACATAATATATCTACTTGTGTGCCAAGTTCTTCTTTAAGTTCTCTATTTAGTGCTTCTATTAAATCTTCGCCTTCTTCTACGCCACCGCCTGATGTTTCTATCATGGTGGCTTTACCAAAGATGTCATCTCTATTGGCTCTAATAAAGTAGAAGTAGCCTTCATTATCTAATACGATAGCTCTAACGATATTTCTATCATGGTCTATGTAGTCATAAGGCCACTCTTTGTCTTGAAGTTCTAAGTATATTTCTTTTTGCATAGAAATTATTGTATCAGATATAAAAAAAGTATATGATATTTTTCAAAAGGAAGTTAGTGTTATGAAAAAAAGAAAAGTTGCTGTTATTGGTACAGGACATGTTGGAGCACATGTTGGGTATGCATTACTAATTCAGGGTATCGCTGATGAAATTGTTTTAATTGATAGAAGTGAAGAAAAACTAAAATCAGAAGTTCAAGATTTAAATGATGCAGTTGCTTATGCAAATACTAGATGCGTTGTGTATGCTGGTGATTATAAAGACTTAAAAGATTGCGATGTTATTGTTAATACTGTAGGCAATGTTGGTTTGCTTGTTGGCAGCACTGATAGAAATGTAGAAATGAATTATACAGTTTCTACAATTCCCGAAAGCATGTCTAGGATTAAGGAAAGCGGCTTTAATGGAATATTAATTAATGTTACTAATCCATGTGATGTTATCACAAGACAAATAGCTAATATTTTAGATTTACCAAAGGGACATGTTTTTGGTACAGGTACAGGACTTGATACTTCAAGACTTTTATCTACTTTATCTAGATATACTGATATTGAACATAATTCAATTGATGCTTATATGATTGGCGAACATGGTAATAATCAATTCTGTCCTTGGTCTTGTGTCTCATTTAGAGGCGCTAGCTTAGCTAAAATGGAAAAAGAAGGTAAGATTAACTTAGATCATGAAAAGATTGCTGGGGAGGCTATTAAAGGTGGCTGGGTTACTTTTGCGGGTAAGCATTGCACAGAATATGGTATTTCAACTACAGCCGCTAGAATGGTAAAAGCAGTCTTACGTGATGAGAAAATAATATTAGCTTGTTCTACAGAACTTAATGGTGAATATGGTGAATCTGGTATCTATGCCGGTGTACCGTGTGTAATTGGCAAAGATGGTGCCGAAAAAGTAATAGAGCTTTCTTTAAATGATGAAGAATTAGAAAAGTTCCATAAGTGTTGTGATGGCATCAGAGAGAATATCAAGAACGCTGAAAAGATCTAAAAATAATTCAAAAATGTAAATATTTTCAAATTAGCATAAAAAATGCTAATTTTTTTATTTTGGGGTAGGAATTTTCAATTTTCTTGTCAATAAAGAAGTAGAAACATAGAAAGGAGGAAGGAAATAAATGAAATCATTTTTTGAAGAATATGGATTCGTAATGTTATCTGCGATTGTTGTGATTGCACTTATTGCGATTGCTGGCAATTTAAAAGGCGGTGTTCAATCTGGTATCGAAACAGTTATGACTGGCTTTAAGAATCAAATTATTGAAGAAGGAAATTTAAATATTGACTAAAAATTAATGGAGGGAGAGCAGGATGGCTTTAGAGGTAAATGAGGGTTTATTTAAGGATTTATGGCCCTATATAGTAAGTGATAGCGTGACAGATTTGAAATGGAATGGTGATACTCTTTGGGTTACTGATTTAAATAAGGGTAGATATCCAAGCGATTTAAAGTTGGATAAGGATTGGCTAAGGATTTTTACTAATCTGATTGCTAATTCAGTAAATGAAAACTTTAATATGTCTAAGCCTTCTTTAAAGGCAGAAACCAAGGAACTAAGAATTCAAGCTATGCACAATAGTGTTTCTGGTGATGACAATATCTGTTTAGCCATCCGAAAAACTCCAAGTTGTGCAAGGCTTTTAAAACAAGACTTAGTAGAAAATGGTTACGCCAATGATTTCGTCGTAAAATTGTTACCTTGTTTAATGCGAGCGAGATTATCAGGTGTAATTACAGGCGATGTAGGCGCTGGAAAAACCGAACTTGAAAAGTATTTGTGCTACTTTATTCCTGACAGTGATCCTATTGTAACGGTAGAAGATACTCTAGAGATGAAACTAAAAACACTTTATCCAAATAAGGATATTTATTCTCTAAAAACTACCGATGAATATGATAATGAACAGGCTATAAGAGATGCACTTAGATTAAATACTAAGTGGTTAATAATTTCCGAAAGTAGAGGCAGAGAAATACTTAGAATTATGGAAGGTGCAAGCTCGGGGTGTGTGGCGCTTACTTCAATACATGCGGAAAATGTCTGGGAGATTCCTGATCGTATATTGAATATGGCTGGCGATAATTTTAGAGCAGGACTTGAGAATGATATTTATACTTTCTTTGATTACGCTATTAAAGTGAAGGCGTCTTTTACACCTGATGGTGTTAAGCGAAATATCGATCAAATATGTTTCTTTGATCGCAATGGTAAGAAAAATATCATCAAGAATATTGTTAGAGATGGTCAGCCCTTAAAGACAATGTTACCTGAAAGAGTCTATAAGAAGTTTTATCAAAATAATGAAAGGGATTTTTTAGAAAATTATGTGAAGTTTTTAAAGGGTGAAGATAAATGAGAAAAATCATAAAAAACTACAGTGTCAAAAATTTAAAAACCAAAATAAATAAATATGGGTTCAAATATTCAACCAAGGACTTTGTGATAGAGGCAATAATTATTTTAGCGGTTATATACATCATTGCCTATTTATCAAGGCTTGAGTTTACCAATATTTTAATTTTGATAGTAGTGACTTTAATTCTGATCCCTTTTTTAATCAATGCCTGGTTTTATCAAAGCTATAGCGTAAAAAGATTTGAGATGTTAAGCGACTATCTTAGTAATGTTATTCCTATCTTTACCCAAAAAACCAAGATTCGCTTTACTCTAGGAGAATTATTTACATTGACAAGTGGCGATATGAAAAAGGCTGTTGGTAAGGCGATAAGATATCTAGATAAGACAAATGATGATCCTGATATTTTTAAAAACGCTTTAAAAATAATTGAAGAAGAATTTCCAAATTCTAGAGTTAAATCAGTGCATAAAATAATGCTTAGTGTTGAAGCACAAAACTCAGTATCGTTTATTGATGTATGTACCAATATGTATGATGATATTGAGAAGTGGTTGAAACGTGTTTATTCATTCCAAAAAGAACTTAAAAATAGACGAATTAAATTGTTACTATTATGTATAACTACCTTACTTATGAATTGTGTCTTTGTCTATTTGTATGTTTCAAATGAATATTTTATAGGCTTTACTAATTCAACTATATATCAGCTTTCAACACTAGCGTTTATTATTTCAATTCTTATCACAATGACTATTGTCTTAACTAAATTGAATGGTGAATGGTTGATTTCTGATATGGATATTAGTAAGGATGAAAGAATTAAAAATGATTATCTATATTTTAAAAATGGTAAGAAAAAAATAAACGCTATCGATATAATCATGGCGATTATATCTCTGGCTTCTAGTATCTATTTGTTTGTTTTCTTAAATAGCAAATTAGCTTTACTTCCATTGGTTCTCGCGATATTTATCTTAATGAATAAATCACTTAGTTATAACAAAGCCTATAAACGTTTAACAAGAGCTTTAACTATAGAATTTCCAATATGGTTAAGAGAGATATCACTTACTTTAAATAATTTAACAGTATTAAATGCGATAGAGTATTCTCAAAATATGGCATCTTATCCATTGAGAACAGAAATCAGAAAGTTTCTAAATGAGTCCAAAAAAGATCCAACTTCTATTAAACCCTACAACGAATTCTTAAGTGAATTTGATTTAGAAGATGCTAGATCGAGTTTAAAAGTTCTATACGCAATTTCAAGTGTTGGCAAAGAAGATGTTAAAAATAGAGTTTCTAATTTGATTGACCGTAACCAGGAGATGTTGGATAAAGCTGAAAGACTTAAAAATGAAGATTCAATAGGTGCTGTAGAAGCTCTAGGCTATTTACCAATTGCCTTTTTCTCGATTGAAATGCTGGTATCAATGTTTGCAATGTTTACATATATGATGTCAGTCATAGGAAGTGGTATCAACATATGAAAATAGTAGTAAAAACAATCGCACTTACCTGCATTGGTGTATGTATATCATTGATGTTGATGCATCTACTTGATTTAAACAATAGGATAGATGAAGTAGATAAGGCAAGTCATATTGCGATGACTAATACGCAAATTATAATGTTAGAAAATATTGAAGATATCTATTATGGAACAAATAATAGACGTCAAGATATTAAAGATAGTGGTGCTTATTTAAAAGTATTTGAAGAAAATCTTACACCATTAATAAGCAGTGATGGCATTTGCGATATAGATGGCTTAGCTGATCCTTATAAAGGATTGTTGTATGTAAATATAAGATATAAATATAAAAACTTTTTAGGAAATGAAAAAACTATAAATAAGAAATTAATTAATGTGATAGATGTGGTGGTTGGCGATGTCTAAACTAATAAAAATTTTATTAGTAGCTGTCTTACTTGTATTTATCCCGGCTAAAGTAAGTGGTGAAGATGTCAGACCAGGATACAGTGAGTGGAGTACTACTAAGAGTGGACTACCAGGGGAGATAAGTACAATTCAATATGGCAGAAAACTACCGATTGAATGGTCTAGTTGGTCAACCGATAATCCAAGTAGTTTTACAAAAGATTTTAAATCAAAGATTGATGAAACGCCACACTATGCCTATGGCGGTGCTGGTAAATTCTGGAGTGATGTAAACGCAAAAACTTTGTATACATGGAACTTTGGCTATAAGGCCAATGTAATATATGCCTATTTAGATGTTGATACTTATCGAAGTGGTTATGATGATAACTATGAGGCTCCGCCTTTACAACTGTATTGTGATGGTAGAGAAATTGCCTCTATTGGCAAACATCATGAACTTGCCAATTGGAGCCCTTCGATTAATGCATCCTGTAGTTATATGGAACTTAAGATGTCAGCTAATCCAGGTGGCGGAAGAAATAGAACGGTAATTGTAGGAACGTGGGTTACAACTACATCAACACTTTATTCCTATGTTACAAAATGGAACGAAGGAGTTGATTGGCGATTTAGCTACCCTTATGAGCGAAAATATGGTGAAAACCCTGAAATTCCAACACAAAGAAATGTTTACAGCCATCCAATAACATATCGAATTAACTATAACCTAGATGGTGGTGAATTTGTTGGAACGCCAACTTATACTTATACCGTAAATGATGAAGTATATATTCCTTCGGCTTATAAAAAGGGATATGAGTTCTTAGGATTCTATGATGAAAGTGGTAATCTAGTAAACAAAATAAATAAGGGAACTTATCGTGATATTACTTTAACTGCTAGATATAAAAGAAATCCGCCTACTCTATATATTGGCTATACCTACTTTGATAAAGATGATACGCCAATATCTATTGAGGATTTAGTTAATAGAGTTAATGGCAAGGCACTTGATGAAGTAGATGGTGATATTAGTAAAGACATTAAAGTATCACAAATTGTTTATGAACAAAGTGGCAATGTTGTTTATAATCCAAGTCATTTAGATATATCAACACCTGGTTCTGTTTATATTACTTTCTATGTCTATAATTCAGAAAATGTTAAGGCGGAACTTAAAAGAAGATATTACATTTTAGATTATGGCCAAGATATTGAAGATTATAGTAGCGATCTAAAAATATATTCACGTTATATAGATGAAGAATTTAAAGATACCTTAGTAGATGGTTCTATTTGGAAAGAAAGTGATTATGCTTATGTACTAAATGAAGCATATAGAAGATATAGGAGTGATTAATGAGAAAACTATTTAGTGAGTTTGGCTTGACGATGTTGTCGGCCGTGTGCTGCATATACGCTATTAATATTTTTATCAATACGATATTCAAATCTAATGTAAGCTTTGTGAATATCTTTAAGCTATGGTTAACAAGGCTAATGTAGTATGAGAACTTTATTTAACGAATACGCTGATACACTTTTACAAGCGATTATTTCTATTAGTATTTTTACGATATTTATGACCGTGTTCTTAAGTGAATTAATGGGTATTAATGTAAAGATTATTAAGCAAGAAATAACATCGCCCAATATAAATGGCGGTATTAGTAATGTCACAATTGAATCATTTAGTGCTAAAGATATTTTGATTAATGTTGGTGAAGAAATTAAATATGAAGATAGAGTAGAAGCTTATAACTCAAAAGGCGAAGATATCAAAGATTATATAAGACCACTTAATCTGGAAGGAATTGACGTTAGTAAACCTGGAGAGAATGAAATAACTTATATCTTAAACTACAATGGCGAGTCTAGAGCTATAAAGGCTAAATTAATAATTGTTCAAGAAAAGGAGGAATTAAGCAGCAATGAAGAATATGTTTGAGTATATGACAACAATGATTATCACGATGATTCTAGTGTTTGTCTTTACAAGTATTGTCTCTATTGGTAGCCAAATGTTAAATGCTAGATTAATTCATAGTGCCGCAATTGAAAAGTTTGAATCTTCTTACTATACCTATAATCTAAATGATTTATTAAACACAGATGAATTAAAAGGTTGGTCATTTACATGCCAAGAATTAAATGCTGTCAAAACAAGAAGAGATTTCCTTATTACTTTAAACTATAAAATTAATCTTCCTTTATTTGACACAAAGTTTTCTGGCCAATTAAAAGGATATGCACGATGAGAGAACTTATTGATGAATATTTATCACTAATATTAGAAGTGCTTATAATGACTATATTTGTCGACGTTATCTTCAGCGTAACTAAGATGTTTTTAATGATTTAGTGTATAATTGAAGAGGTTATGACAGGTAGAGTAACTGTTAGATAAATTATAGAGAGCTTATAAGGGTGGAAATAAGCATTTAAAGACAGTGAACATGGACCTCAAACTTTTGATTCGATAGGTAGGATCAAACGTCGCTTGCGTTAAAAGCTTAAGTAAGAAAGTAAGGTGGTACCGCGATGATTCGCCCTTGTGCTACCTTTTTTAATTTTAGGAGGACTTATGGAGAAGAAAACATACTACATTACAACACCAATTTATTATCCTAGTGATAACTTCCACATTGGACATTGTTACACAACAGTGATCGCTGATGCCTTGGCGCGTTATAAAAGATTAAAGGGCTATGATGTCTTCTTTTTGACAGGTTCTGATGAACATGGTCAAAAGATTGAAGAAAGAGCCAAGAAAAAAGGTTGTACACCTAAGGAATTTGTTGATCCTATTATTGATAACGCCAAGGACTTATGGAAATCACTTGATATTTCTTATGATAAATTTATAAGAACTACTGATCCTGAACATGTTGAATGTGTTCAAAAAGTATTTAAGCAATTATATGATCAAGGTGATATCTATAAAGGCGCGTATGAAGGTTGGTATTGTACACCATGTGAGTCTTTCTGGACTGAATCACAATTAAAAGATGGCAAGTGTCCTGATTGTGGTAGAGAAGTTAAATTAACTAAGGAAAACGCTTATTTCTTAAAACTTTCAAAGTATCAAAAACAATTAGAAGAATATTTAGCTGGTCATAAAGATTTGATGCAGCCAGTTACTAGATACAATGAAATGTATAACAATTTCTTAAAGCCTGGTCTAAAGGATTTATGCGTTTCTAGGTCTTCTGTTAAATGGGGCATTCCTGTTACATTTGATTCTGAACAAACTGTTTATGTATGGGTTGATGCCTTGACTAACTATATTAGTGCTCTAGGCTATAAGAGTGATGATGAAACTTTATTCAATAAATTCTGGCCTGCTGATTTACATCTTGTTGGTAAGGAGATATTTAGATTCCATACTATTATTTGGCCAATTATGTTAATTGCCCTAGGTCTTCCTTTACCTAAGAAAGTATATGGCCATGGTTGGCTTACAATGGGTGGTGATAAGATTAGCAAATCTAAGGGGAACTTTAAAGACCCACGTTTATTTATTAATGATTATGGTGTTGATACTATTCGTTATTTCTTACTAAGCGAAGTACCATTTGGTTCTGATGGTAATTTTTCAGAAATGTTGATGGTTGAAAGAAGAAATAGTGATTTATGTAATGTTTTAGGTAACTTAGTAAATAGAACTGTTTCAATGGCTAATAAGTACTTTAATGGTAGTGTCTTAAAGGCTTATAACTTTACTGATTTAGATAATGAAGTAATCACTTTCTTAAATTCAATGGATAAAGAGGTTGATGAGAAAATAGATGCCTTAAATGCACCTGGCGCTTTGGAAGATATATTTGCTAGACTTAATCGTTTAAATAAATATATCGATGAAACAGAACCTTGGAAACTTGCTAAGCTTGAGGATAAGTCACGTTTAAATGATGTTTTATATGTGATTCTAGAAGGTATTAGATTATGCGCTATAGAACTAGAAGCTTTCATTCCTTCAACTAGTAAGAAGATTTATGAACAATTAAATGTAAGTGATGCTTCTTTTGAAAATGATGAAGTAGGACATATTGAAAGCTATAAAGTAATCGAAAAACCAGAAATTCTATTCGCTAGAATTGATGAAAACGAATTAAAGGAAAAACTAGAAGCTTTAGAAAAAGAAAATGAAGTGAAACACTTACCTGAAATTACTATTGATGATTTCGCTAAAGTTGAAATGGTGGTTGGTGAAGTACTTGAATCTAAGAAACATGAAAAAGCTGATAATTTATTAGTTTCTAAGATTGATATTGGAAATAATGAAGTAAGACAAATTGTTTCAGGCATCGCTAAATATGTTGATCCAAAAGACTTTGTTGGTAAAAAGGTAATTGTTGTCACAAACTTAAAGCCTGTAAAAATCAGAGGTATTGAATCTGAAGGCATGATAGTTTGTGGATCTAATGACGAAAGTCTTGAAGTAATTACTTCTAAGTTGCCTAACGGCAGTAAGCTATCTTAATTATGAAAAAAGTATTTGCGATTATTGTATGTAAAATCATAAGAGTTGTAGGTAAGTTTGTTGGCAAAGGCTCAAGTTTGCCTGGACAAATCGCTTTAAAAATTGATCCTGATATCTTAGATAAGATTAAGTTTCCTAAGTATGTTATTGCGGTAACTGGTTCCAATGGCAAGACTAGTACAGTTGAAATGATTAAAGAGGTGCTAGAAAAAAGTGGTTTATCTGTTGCCTATAACTTTGAAGGATCTAATCAAATTGAAGGTGTTACTACTTTTATATTAGATAATTCTAATTTAAATGGTGAAGTAAAAACAGATGTTGTGCTTCTAGAATCTGATGAAAGATATGCTCGTCATACTTTTAAGCATTTTATTCCAACTCATTATGTAATTACTAATTTATATCGAGATCAAATGACTAGAAATGGTCATCCTGAATGGATGTATGACATTATCAAAGAAAGTATACATAATGGTTCTAAACTTATATTAAACGGGGATGACCCGCTTGTTAACGCTTTTGGAAGTAGCGATAGCGTTTATTTTGGCATAGACAAATTTAAAGATTCTACTTTAGAAAACACTAGCGTTTATGATGATGGCGTATACTGTCCAAAGTGTAAAAATAAGATGATATATGATTATCATCATTACGCACATATTGGTTCTTATAAATGTCAAGCTTGCGGTTATAAGCGAAATGAGCCAAAGTATAGAATAAGTGATGTAAATTTAGATGAAGGCTATTTGATTTTAGATGATAAATATAAAATTAATTTAGCTTTAAAGAGTATCTATAATGCCTACAATATTCTAGCTACTTATTCTTTAGCTAGAGAATTGAATGTAAATCCTAATATTATTGTTGATACTTTAAATAACTATATCTTGAAAAATGGTAGAGTTGTGGAATTTAAGATTGGTGATAAAAAAGGAACATTATTAACTTCTAAACATGAGAATTCAATTTCTTATGGCCAATCTTTAAGAGTAGCGGCTAACTATAAAAAAGATGTTACAGCGTTTGTGATGGTTGATGCGATTTCAAGAAAGTATTTTACAAGTGAAACTTCTTGGTTATGGGATATAGACTTTGAATTATTAAATAGTCCTAATATTAAAAAGATTGTTATTACCGGTAGATACGCAAGTGATATCGCTGAAAGATTCTTGTATGCTGATATCGACTTTGATAAAGTTTATATTGAAAAAGATATTCCTAGTGCCATCGAGTATTTGAAAGATAATGCGATTGGCCATATATTTGCGATCACATGTTTCTCAGATCAACATAAATTATTAAATAGAGTAGAGGTGAAAAAATGAAAATCTTACATCTATATTATGATTTGATGAACCTTTATGGTGAATATGGGAACGTCGTAGTCTTAAATAAGCACTTATTAGATCAAGGTGTTAAATGTTTTGTTGATAAAAAAAGTATTGGTGATGATATTGATTTTAAACAATATGATTTTATCTATATAGGCAGTGGCACTGAGAAAAATGAGATGTTAGCCTTAGCCGATTTAAAGAAAAGAATTAATTCATTTAAGCAAGCTATCGATAATGGCTCAATCGTTTTCTTAACAGGAAACGCTATGGAATTACTTGGCAAAAAAGTAAATAATGAAGATGGACTAGACATCGTTAATATCTCTACAAAGTTTAGCAACAATCGCTATACTGGTGATGTTATCTTAAAAAACGATAAGATTGGTGAAGTGGTAGGTTTTATTAATAAGTGCTCAATCATTAAACATGATGAATCAATAAAATTGTTTGATTATGTATTTAAAGATTCTAATTTACCAAGTGATAAAGTAGAAGGCTACCACGTAGATAATATCTATGGTACCCATGTAATTGGTCCTATACTTGTTAAGAATCCTAATTTAATGAAACATATTGTGACAAAACTTTTAGAAAGAGAAAATGTTGAATATAAAGATATTGACTACAAGTTTGAAGATGATAGCTACAATGTAACATTAAATGCTTTAAAAGAAAGAATAAAGAAGTAAGCGTAGAAATACGCTTTTACTTTGAGTGATTTTTAAGTGCTTAAGCTTTATTATGCATATCAATATAAAAATCAATTGGAGTATAATAGTGGACATGAGTTTAATAGAAGTTAAAAATTTAGATTTTTCTTATAACGAAAGTTGTAAAGTAATAAATAACATATCTTTTAATATCGAAAAAGGCGACTATGTAACAATCATCGGTCATAATGGTTCAGGTAAATCAACTTTGGCTAGGCTTTTAATTGGCTTGCTTGAAGCTAAGAGTGGTGAGATTGTTGTTGATGGTTTAAAACTTAATGAAGAAAATGTTTATACCATTAGAGAAAAAATAGGCATTGTCTTTCAAAATCCTGATAATCAATTTATCGGATCAACTGTAAGAGATGATATTGCCTTTGGATTAGAGAATCACTTAGTGCCAAGTGAAGATATGGATGGCATCATCAACAAATACGCAAAAGAAGTTGGACTAGAAGACTTCCTGGATAAAGAACCTACTGCTTTATCTGGTGGCCAGAAACAAAGAGTTGCGATTGCAGGTGTTTTAGCGATGAATCCTGACATCATAATTTTTGATGAAGCCACTTCGATGTTAGACCCAAAAGGAAAAAAAGATATTAAAGAAATAATGTATAAGCTTCATAAAGATGGTGATTTTACAATAATTTCAATTACTCATGATATAGAAGAAGTCTTACAATCAAGCGATTGTATTGTTTTGAATCATGGAAATATTTATATGCATGATAAACCAAGTGAAGTCTTTAAACGCCCTAAGGAATTAAGAAGTATTAACTTAGATATTCCTTTTAATTTGAAGTTTAAAGAAGCACTTGAAAAGAAACATATTAAATTAAAAAGTAGCGAAATAGAAGAAATGGTGGATGAGTTATGGCGATTAAATTCAAAGAACTAAGCTATGTATATGATGAAGGTATGCCATATGCCCATACTGCCTTAGATAAAATAAATTTAAATATTGAAGAAGGAAAGATTACGGCTATTATTGGCAAAACTGGTAGTGGCAAGTCTACTTTAGTAGAACATCTTAATGCTTTATTGTTGCCAAGTTCTGGCACACTTGAAATATGTGATACAACAATTGAAGCCAAAAAGAAAAATACTGGTTTAAAAGCTTTAAGAAGACAAGTTGGTTTAGTATTCCAATTTAGTGAGTATCAATTGTTTGAAGAAACTATTTTAAAAGATGTTTCATTTGGCCCTAAAAATTATGGCGCGACAATAGAAGAAGCCGAAAGTAAGGCCAAAGCCGCCTTAAAACTTGTCGGCATTGATGAAAGTCTATACAATTCTTCGCCATTTGATTTATCAGGTGGCCAAAAAAGAAGAATCGCTATTGCGGGAATTTTAGCACTTGAGCCTAAAATATTAGTATTAGATGAGCCAACAGCGGGACTAGATCCTAGAGGCGCGGAAGACATGATGGACTTATTTATTTCTCTGAATAAGCAAGCTCATATCACAATTATCTTAGTAACTCATGATAATGAAATTGTATATAACTATGCCGATGATGTAGTGCTTGTATCTAATGGCCATATTGAATATAGTGGTGATGCTTTGTCTTTGTTTAATGATGAAAAATTGATGAAAGAACACAAGCTATTAGAACCAAAGATTTTGGATTTAAAAAATAGATTAAATGCTAAGGGTTTTAATGTACCAACTAATGTAAGAACAATTGAACAATTAGCGACTTATTTATCAAAGGAGATTAGATAATGAACAATCTTGTATTTGGTAAATATATTCCTGTTGATTCAATTATTCATAAGCTAGATCCTAGAACTAAGATTGTAGCGATGTTTGCGATTATTATTGCGATATTTGTACCTGATTCTTGGTTAGTATATGGCTTTTTAGCTGTTGTGATTAGCGTTGTTGTTTTACTTGCAAAAGTAAAACCATCTTTAATTTTTAAGACACTTAAGTCAACGCTTTTCATGATGTTGTTTTTACTAATTGTGAATTGTCTAACTGTTAAAACAGGTTCAGTATTGTTTAATATTGTTTCAGTTGAAATATATAGTGATGCTATTTTTAATACACTATATATTGTTGTTAGATTGTTATTGATGATTATGGTTACAACTACTTTAACCGCAACTACTAAGCCTTTAGATTTAACACTTGGTATTGAATCACTCTTGTCGCCTTTAAAAGTATTTCATTTCCCATATCATGAAGTAGCGATGATGATTTCAATTGCTTTGCGTTTTATTCCAACCATCATTGAAGAAACGATGCGTATTATGAATTCACAAAAGTCACGTGGTGTGGATTTTGAAGAAGGAAAATTAAAAGAAAAAATTATAGCCATTCTATCTTTAATAATTCCGCTTTTTACTGTAGCTTTCCAAAGAGCTTATGAATTAGCGGATGCCATGGAGGCAAGAGGCTATATTCCTGATAAAGAAAGAACTAGATATCATATATTAAAAATAACTTTTAAAGATATTGTATTTGTAGTGCTTGCTAATGTGGTACTAGCTTTATCAATTGCCTCAAGATTTGTTCTATGAGATATAAAGTAACTTTAGCCTACAATGGCAATAATTACGTAGGTTTTCAATCACAAATTAATGGTCCCAGTATCCAAGACAACATTGAACAAGCCTTAAAGAAAATTTTTAAACAAGACATTAGAATTATTATGGCATCCAGAACCGATGCTGGTGTGCATGCTTATGGGCAAGTTTTTCATTTTGATGTTGATAAAGAAATGGATCCTTATAAGTTAAGGGGTGCCATAAACGCTTTGACTAATAAAGATATTCATGTTTTAGATGTAAAAAAAGTATCTAATAAATTCCATGCACGTTTTAATGTCAAAAATAAGACCTATAAATATTTGATCAATATTGGGGAATATGATGTCTTTTTAGATGGTTTCGCCTATCAATGTTTCTATAAATTGGATATCGATTTAATGAAAAAAGGTGCTGAATTATTTTTAGGAACACATGATTTTTCTAGTTTTAATACAACACCATATGAAATAAAAAAAGATCAAGTACGTACAATTACTGAATTTAAAATCACTAGAAAAAAGGACTTGTTAACTATTACGGTAACGGGTGATGGCTTTTTAAAGAACATGGTGCGTATTATGGTTGGTTCTCTTATTGACTTAGGAAGAGGTCAAAAGTCTTTAGAAGAAATCAAAGACATGTTAGAACATCCAAATAAAAAAACCCGCAGATATAATATTACGGGTTCTGGTTTGTATCTTGTTAAAATACGCTATTAAATCAATTTAAATTCTATTGATCCTTTTTGGTTTTGGCAATTAAACGTAGCATATGCGCCATTGATAATTGTGAAACAAGGATGGGTATGACCTATATCTAAATCATAGGCATAAGGGATATCATCTAGTGCTTTTTGATAAGCTTGTTTATAGCTTGTTATATATTCATTAAAAGCTGTGCTTTCAAAGGCAACTCTGCCAAATAAGATGGCTTTCGTGTATTTAAAATAGCCCGCAAACTTAAATTGTAAAAGTGTTAAATATACATCAAAGGCACTTAGGGCAAAGTTATCAAAGTACCAAATAATGCCGTCATCTTTATATCTTTCAATAAAATCATTTACATAGTCGTATTCGGTGCCAATTAACTTGGTTATACAATCAAGACAACCGCCAATAATTCTTCCGCTTACTTTTAAATTTTTATCTGACTTATAGACAACATCCCTTTTGATGTCTAAATCGTTAATGTAGTCTTTAAAGTCAATGTATTTATCATATGATTCTTGTTTGTAAATATCACCTTTTAAATAAGACAATAATGTTTTTGCATCTTGACGATCATTGAAACCCTTGGAATTAAAACCATATAGAGTTGCGATATCAAGCTTAGTAGTAACAGGGAACAATAGGTTAGTTGGATCGCTTGCGCCAATTAACCATTTAGGGTTTTCTTTGATATGTTCAAAGTTAATATAGGGAAGTGTTTCTATTTGACCATCGCCACCGGCTGCTGATAGTATTGCGTTAATTTCTTTATTGCATACTAGTTCATCTAACTCTTGTGCTCTAATCTTTGGGGTATTGCTTACTAGGGTGTTATTTCTTACGGATGCAGTTTCAATTACTTTATATTCTTTCTTTAATACATTGATTGATTTTTCATATCCTTCAATATCATCGCCAACACCTGCAGATAATGCACATATGCCTATCGTATCGTTTTTCTTTAAAAAATTTGGATATATCATATTCAAAATTATATAATTTAATCAACAATAAAACGGAGAAAAATATGAAATATGTAATGGCTCTAGATCAGGGGACTACTAGCTCTCGCTGTATCATTTTTGACAAACTTGGCAACATGATTTCGGTTGCTCAAAAAGAATTTACACAATACTATCC
>CAVEWG010000010.1:0-14285 GCA_963619285.1 Oscillospiraceae bacterium
TTATGTATTCTATTACCTATACTATGCATGATATTTCTTATTGGGGAATGATTCCCGCTTTATCAAGTGATGGTGATACAAGAAATATGTATACTTCTCGAGCTACTTTATTTGGTGGAATTGGTTCGACTTTAGCGCAAATTTTAATTCCAATGTTAACAGCAGGTAGCTTAGCGCTTGGTGGTTCTTCTAAAACAGCTTATGGTATTATCGCCTTAGTTATTGCGATACTTGGACCCGTATTTTTAATGTTTACATTACTTGGGGCAAAAGAGAGAAGAGATGATGAGTCTAAACCTGTACCTCCTTTGTCTTTTAAGAAAATTGTAAATACTTTTACTAGTAATGATCAATTGGTTTGGATTACAATTATTTTCTTGTTTCAACAAATTGGCAACAACATTGTCTTAAATGGAATCGGTAATAACTATATTTATTTTGAATTTGGTTATGATGGTTCTTTATATTCATTGTTCACTACTGTCGGTATGGCAGCTACTGCTGTTCTAATGGTTTTTTATCCAACAATATCTAGAAAACTAAGTAGAAAGAAAATGGTTAATATGGCACTATATATTGGTATAGTTGGCTATGTTGTTCAAATATGTGCTGGTTTATTTATGGCAACAAGTAAGATAAAGTTCTTTGTGATTACTTTTGGCTTTATGTTGGCTAACTTTGCTCAATATGGCTTATATCTAATTATGATGATTTCTATTATTAATACTGTTGAATACAATGAACTAAAAACTGGAAATAGAGATGAAGCTATTATTTCAAGTGTCAGACCATTTATCACAAAATTAGCTAGTGCACTTGTAGTGGTTGTTACTTCTGTTACTTATATGATTGTTAATGCGACAAACTTTACTAATCAAATTTCTTCATTGGAACAGCAAGCTAATCAAGGCTTAATTGATGATGTTACTAAATCAACAATGATTGATTCAATCATTTCTACCGTTTCTAAGTCGCAAACCAATGGCTTGTTGATTGCGATGACAATTATTCCTTGTGTGTTTATGATTTTATCTTGTGTCTTATATAAGAAGAAATATATTTTAACTGAAGAAAAGTATGCTGAGATATGCAAAGAACTAAATGAGAATTAGATGTCTAAGACATCTTTTTCTTTTATACTTATAGAGTATGAAAAATATTAGTTTACTTTTATTTAAAGATGAAGAGTTATTGATTCTTACTCTTTTGTCTATATTGATACTTGGAATAGTTTATCTAATATCTAAAAAGGTAAACAAAAAGGATTTCTTTCCTTTGGTATCAATTACTTTAGTGTATGCCTTAATTTCTTTATGGAATCTTGGTAGTAATAAAATACCAACTACTACTTGGCAACCTGTTGAGGCTTATCAAACTTTTATATTAGAGGTAGAAGATGGTTTTAATCAAATTAATCTAATATATGGGGAAGGCGATAATAATTCTTTAGAAAAGGGTTATCAATTAGGTGTTGAGAATATGATAATTGAAGGCTCTAATGATTTACATAATTGGGTAGAAATAAGTACTTTAGAAAAGGGTAGAATCTTTGAATATAGTTTTATTGAAGGTGACTATAACTATAAATATATAAGAATTACTTCTACTAATATCAAACAGACTTTAACCGAAATAGCTTTCATTAAGGATAATGAATTAGTAAATGTGAGTGTTTATGAAGACAAGTATGCTGATAGTAAGTATCCTGCTTCTTTAGTTATTGATGAACAAGATAAGGTAGTTATTAGTCCTACTTATTATGATGAGTTTTATTTTGATGAAATATATCATGTTAGAAACGCAAAAGAAGTGGCTGATGGCCAATATATGTATGCTTCAGTTCATCCTTTACTTGGCACCAATATTATTGCGTCATTTATTAAATTTTTTGGGTTTACGCCTTTCGTGTTTAGACTTCCTGGCGCTTTATTTGGGATTGCTATTGTTGTCTTAATTTATTTATTGGCTAAGTTACTTTTTGATAAGACTATTATTAGTTCACTTGCCGCGATATTTAGTGCATGTGATTTTATGCATCTAACAACAAGTAGGATTGCTACTTTGGAGCCCTTTAGTATTTTCTTTATTATCTTGATGTTTTATTGGATGATTAAATATTACAAGGAAGAAGATCATAAAAAAGAAATCGTTGATTTATTAATATGTGGCATTTCAATGGGCCTTGCTATTTCGACCAAGTGGACAGCATGTTACTCAGCTATTGGTTTAGCGGTTATTTTATTTAAGAAGTTAACAGAGACTAAGAAGAATGTAATATCGTCGCTTTTATGGTGTGTGCTATTTTTTGTGATTATTCCTTTAATTATTTATTGGTTGTCTTATCTGCCAGATAAAGTATGGCGTGATAGTTGGTCTATAAAGAATGTATGGGAACATAATATCACAATGTTTGAATATCACTCAAAGCTTGTTTCTACTCATCCTTATTCTTCTAAGTGGTATCAATGGTTACTAGATATTAGACCTATTTGGTATTACAGTAATATCAATGATGTAGGTATTTCTAATACGATTGCGTGTTTCTCTAATCCTTTATTAACTTGGGCTGGTGTGCCTGCCATTATTTATTGTTTATTTAAGATAAAGGATAAAACGTCGTTTATTATAGCCATTGGTTATTTAACCGCTATACTTCCATGGACCCCAATTTCGAGAACTACTTTTGCTTATCATTTTTATCCAACCAGTATTTTTGTGATATTAGCTATTTGTTTTTGTGCAAATAAGTTAATGGAGAAAAGAAATGAGAATAGACAATTGATTTATATCTTTATGGCTTTATATGTTTTGATATTTATTGTTTATTTACCAATATGTACGGGGTTTGGTACAACTAAAGTTTATATAAAGGCTTTAGAATTATTCCCTACTTGGTACTTTGGATAATGATACAATACTGCTATGGATTTATTAGATGGTACTTTTAGATTAATTTTATCTTGTGTAATAGGTATCTTTATTGGTTTAGATCAAAAACACCGCGGCAAAGAAGCGGGTCCTAAGACTCATAGTTTAGTGTGCCTAGGTTCTACTTTGGTAGTTATTGCGGGAGTTTATATAGGTGGCGATGCCTCGGGTAGAATTGCCGCGCAAGTTGTAACTGGCATTGGTTTTCTTGGAGCAGGCATGATTTTAGTTAGAAAGAATTTTCAAATACAAGGTCTAACTACAGCAGCTGGTATTTGGCTTGTAGCGTGCCTTGGCATTACGATGGCAACTGATGCTTGGCCTTTGGCTATGATTGCGACGGGTTTATGGTTTTTGATAACTCATTTCTTTACTTATTTTGAAAAGAAATATTATGATGAGGGGATAAATGAAGATGATGAAGAATAATAATTATAAGTGTTTAAGTTGTGGCGGTGATTTAAAGCCAACAGGTAAGTTTGTATCTTTATATAAATGTGAAAAGTGTGGCAGAGAATATACTGTATCTTTTAATACAAAAGGTTATGTAGCGTTATTTGTGTTGATTTTTGTCTTAGGCTTTTTAGCTGACTATATAGTTTATAAGCTTAATATTACAAGCCATCAATTTTGGATTAAGTTTGGCTTTGAGGCAATAGTAATCTTAATACTTGATTTCTCGGGTCTATGGGATAAGGCTTATATGAATTTTGGTCTATATACAATAAAGGAATATGTTAAGAAGTCTTAGGGCTTCTTTTTTAAAAGAATTGTGCTAATATAGATTAGATTGTTTTAAACAATCAAGGAGAAGGAAAAATGAAAAAACTATTAACTATTATGTTATCTGTTCTTATGGTTTGTGCACTTGGTGCTTGCTCTAAGAAGGAAACAACTGAAACCGAATCTGGTCCTGTAGTTGAAACAGAGACTGCAGAAGCAACTGAAGCAACTGAAACAGAAACTGCTGATGCTGAATTAGCTAACCCTTGGGTTGATTGTGCCGACGCACAAGAAGCTGCTCAAGTAGCTGGTTTTGAATTTGAAGTACCTGAATCTGAAACAACTGCTATGGCTTATAGAGCTGTTGAGGGCCAAATCATTGAAGTGTCTTATGGTAGCGCAACTGAAGGTACAGTAGCAAGAAAGGCTTTAGGCTTTGATGCTGCTGATTTATCTGGTGACTACAATGAATATGAAGCTGGCGGAACAATGGAAGTAGGCGATGATAATATCGTTGTAACTTATGCTGGTAAGGATGAAGAAACTGTAAACAATGCTTACTGGACTATCGGTGATTATTCTTATTCACTATATGATGTAAACGGTATTAGCGTTGAGGCAGTAGAGGAATTTGTTGCTGCTGCTAAATAATTAGTCTAATTCAATAGTTAAAAAATGAAGTGGTCTTGTAAAAAGATCACTTTTTTAAACTCACAATATTTAATATTTAACGCAAAAAGGCTAGGAAACCTTTCGGATGAAGGGTGTGTAGGCTCTGTTTAATTTTCTATTGCATATTTTATTTATTTGTGGTAATTTAATTAGGCATCAATATACCATAGACAGTAACGGCGTATGCTTAATAATGTTACCGAGGTAAAAGTGAAAATGTACTTTTTATACCTGCGTCTATGGACACAGGTTTTATTTTGTGAGTATATTGGGTTAGAAAGAGGAAATATGAATCAAGCAGTATTAAGTGCGAAACAGGAAGTTGTAAGTGAGATTTCAAGTAAAATCAAGGACTCACAATCTACTGTTGTCGTAGAGTACCGTGGTCTAAGCGTTGCTGAAGTTACAGAATTAAGAAGAGCTTTAAGAGCTGAAAATGTAGATTTCAAAGTATACAAGAACACAATGGCACAAAGAGCTGTAGAAGGACTAGGCTTTGAAGAATTAAAAGAATCTTTAAAGGGTCCTAATGCTATGGCTTTCTCAAGCGATGCAGTTGCACCAGCTAGAGTATTAGCTAAGTTCGCTAAAGATCACAAAGCACTAGTACTTAAGAGTGGTATCGTTGAAGGTAAAGAAGTTGATCTTGATACATTAAAAGAATTAGCTAACTTACCTGGTAGAGATGGCATGTTATCTATGTTACTAAGTTGCTTACAATCTCCAGTTAGATCATTTGCATGTGTTGTTAAGGCTGTTGCAGATGCTAAGGAAGCAAATGGAGGAAAGGTTGAAGTTGCACCTGAAGCAACTGAGGAAGCAGCACCTGAGACAGCTGCATAATTAAAAAAGGAGAAATATTAAAATGGCAAAAATTAATCATGAAGATATCTTAGCTTACTTAGAAGAAGCTAGCATTCTAGAACTAAACGATTTAGTAAAAGCAATCGAAGAAAAATTCGGCGTTACAGCTGCAGCACCTGTAGCAGTAGCAGCAGCACCTGCTGAAGCAGCTGATCAAGGTCCTACTTCAGTTTCAGTAATCTTAAGTTCATTTGGTGAAGCTAAGACAGCTGTTATCAAGGTTGTTAAGGAAATCACTGGTCTTGGCTTAGTTGAAGCTAAGGGTCTAGTTGACAAGTGTCCAAGTCCTATTAAAGAAAATATTAGTGTAGAAGAAGCTGAAGAAATCAAGAAGAAACTAGTAGACGCTGGTGCTACTGTTGACGTTAAATAAGTAAATGTCTCATTATTATACGGATAATAGTGATTTAACTAGTAATAGAAAATCATTTAGCTATTATTTCGATAATGAGAAGTTTGATTTCACTACTGATAATGGCGTTTTCTGTAAAGACAATGTTGATTACGGTAGCTACTTATTAATTAAAAATACATACACAAAGCAATTGGGCAGTAAGCTGTTAGATCTAGGATGTGGCTGGGGACCGGTTGGGATTATCATTAAAAGATTTAATCCTGATATTGAGGTTAGTGCAGTCGATATAAATTCTAGGGCTGTTGAGCTTACTTGCCTAAATGCAAGTATAAACAAAACACTGATTAAAGCTTGTAAATGTACCGACATATTAACTTTAAATTTATTGTTTGATTCTATAATACTAAACCCGCCCATTCGAGCGGGTAAAGTTGTAATATACGACTTGTATGAAAAAGCGTTTCAAATACTAAATGAAAATGGTTCTTTATATATCGTCATACAAAAGAAACAGGGCGCCAGCTCAAGTTTTGACAAGCTTAGTGAGTTATTTAAAACTGTCACTGTCTTGGATAAATCTGGTGGATACTGGGTTATTCAAGCGATTAAATAATTCTACACTGTTTAATAGGAAAGGACGGCGTATTAATGAAGCAATCTTATCATGTTGTTGAATCGGGTAGACATTCCACTCGCCGTGATTATTCAAAAGTAAGTGGTCAACTTGAACTTCCTTACTTAGTCGAAATTCAAACAGATTCTTTTAAGTGGTTCACTGAAGAAGGAATCAAAGAAGTGTTTGATGAAATTTACCCAATTCAAAACTATAGTGGTAACATTCGTTTGAAATTGTTAAGCTATGAATTCCGTAAGCCAAAATATAGTGTTGCAGAAAGTAAATACCGCGAGGTTAACTATTGCGCACCTCTTTGGGCAAATATGGAACTGGAAATTTATAACGAAGAGACTGGCGAAATCATCAATAGACCAGAAGAGGTTTTCTTAGGCGATTTCCCAATGATGACACCTACAGGTACTTTTATTATCAATGGTGCTGAAAGAGTTATTGTTTCTCAAATCGTTAGATCTCCAGGTGCTTATTTTGACATCCAAACTGATGATAAGACTGGCAAGGAAACTATTGATGGCGAATTAATCCCATCAAGAGGTACTTGGTTAGAGTTTCTAACTGATGATAAAAAATCTTCTTTAGGCAAGCTTATGAATATGAGTGTTGACCGTAAGCGTAAGATTTTATCAACTATTTTATTAAAAACTATTGGCTTCTCTTTAAACCTTGAAAAGGGAGAAGATGCTTTTGACGTTAATAAGGTTAAGACTTTTATTAAGGCCATGGGCTTAGATGTTTATGATGATTTGATCAATTCAAATAATGATCGAGAGTTCTTAAATATCTATGAAGCTATTTATACATCTTTCTTAGGTGCATATGAAGAGATTACAAACACTCTATATGCCGATAAGACAGCTACTACTGATGCAGCTTTAATTGAAATGCATCGTAATCAAAAACAAGATGAAGTTCCTACAATTGAGGGTGCTGCATCTTTAATGAACGCTAAGTTCTTTGATGCGAAGAAGTATGATTTAACTGCTGCTGGTAGATTTAAATTAAGAAAGAAATTAAATGTCATTGATAGAATTGAAAATCATGTTTTAGCACAAGATTTGTATAAGGCTGATGGATCTCTATTAATGAAGAAGGGTACTCTTGTTCATAAAGAGGAAAGAAATATTTTAAGAGAAGAACTTACTAAGGGTAGTCATGTTGAGGCGTTCCCATTTAGACATGGTTTTTCTCATCCAACTGTTGTTGAAGTAGAGACTAAGGATAAATTGGCTCTTGTAGGCAGAATTCTTGCAAAGGATATCGAACTAAAGGATGCTGTTTATTATCAAGGAACTGCATTAAGTGAAGGCGATGTTAAGAAGATTAGTAAGGAATATAAGGTAATTAGCGTATATTCTGGTATTATTTCTAAGCCTGTTGAACTTAATAGAGACAACATTGATGCAGTATTAGACTATGGTCAAAGATTCTTTATCTTGGCTAGAATTACAGATAAGTCTGGGGATGTATTAGTTGATGATGAGCCAGCTATGCCTCTTTATATTCCAGATCATGATTCTTATATCTTAATGTCTGATAAGGAAGCTATTATTAGAGAAAGAATTTCTAAGGGTGAAAAGATGACTGCTTGGCTTGTAGGTAGTGCATGTCAAGTTGCTTATATCGAAAATCCTAGTGATCCAAGTTTAACTGTTAAGTTAATTGGTATTGATCCACTAAACGATAAGAAGTGTATTACTATTTCTGATATGATCGCATTATATTCTTATATGCTTTCAATGTTGGATGGTGTTGGTTCAACTGATGAAATCGATATGTTAGGTAATAGACGTATTAGAACTGTTGGTGAATTAATTCAAAATCAATTCAGAATTGGTTTAAGCAGAATGGAAAAGGCTGTTAAGGAAAAGATGTCAATCGTTGATCTTGAAACAGCTACTCCAAAGGGTTTAACAAATAATCGTCCATTATCTGGTGCAATCAAAGAGTTCTTCTCAAGTTCTCAATTGTCACAATTTATGGACCAACAAAATCCACTTGCTGAGCTTACAAATAAGCGTCGTATAAGTGCTCTAGGACCTGGTGGTCTTACAAGAGAGAGAGCGGGCTTTGAAGTTAGAGATGTTCATAATTCTCACTATGGTAGAATTTGTCCAATTGAAACTCCAGAAGGTCAAAACATCGGTTTGATTTCTTATTTAACTTCTTATGCAAAGGTTAATGAATATGGATTTATTCAAACTCCTTATCGTAAGGTTGATAAGAAGGGTAATGTATCTGAGGAATATATTTATCTTTCAGCTGATGATGAAAACGATTATGTAATCGCTCAAGCAAATGAAGTTGTAGATGGCAAGCTAAAGAATGATATGGTAGTTGCTAGAAAAGCTGGTGAAACTATCATGGCTAAGAAGGAAGAAGTTGAATTAGCTGACGTTTCTCCTAAGCAAATCGTTTCTATAGCTGCTGCATGTATCCCATTCTTGGAAAACGATGACTGTACTCGTGCCTTAATGGGTGCTAACATGCAACGTCAAGCTGTTCCACTTCTAAATCCTCATTCACCTTATGTTGGTACTGGTATGGAACCAAAGATCGCAAGAGATTCTGGTACTGGTGTTGTTTCTTATGATACAGGTACTGTTACTTATGCTGATTCTAAGACTATCATTATCCAATCTAAGGATGGTGAAGAACATGAATATGCACTTGAGAAGTTTACTAGATCAAATGCAGGTACATGTATAAATCAAAAACCTATTGTTTCTAAAGGCGATAAGGTTAAGGCTGGTGAGTTAATTGCTGATGGTCCAAGTATGGAAGATGGTGAATTGGCTCTAGGTCAAAATGTTACTATTGCGTTCATGACATGGCATGGTTACAACTATGAAGATGCAATCATCATGTCTGAGAGAATGGTAAAAGATGATGTTTATACTTCTATTCATATTGATGAATATACAATTGAAAGAAGAAAGACTAAATTAGGTGAAGAAGAAATCACAAGAGATATTCCAAATGTTCAAGAGGGCGCATGTCGTAATCTTGATAGCCGTGGTATCGTTATGGTTGGTGCTGAGGTTAAGGAAGGCGATATCCTTGTTGGTAAGGTTACTCCAAAGGGTCAATCTGATGCTTCTCCTGAAGAAAAATTATTGTTGGCTATCTTTGGTGAAAAGTCACATGAAGTTAGAGATAATTCTTTAAGAGTTCCTCATGGCGGTGCTGGTATTGTTCAATCTATTAGAGTGTTCAATAGAAAAGACTCTCATGATGAATTAGGTCCTGGTGTCATTGAAGTTATCAAGGTTTATGTTGTTCAAAAACGTAAGATTTCTGAAGGTGATAAGATGGCCGGAAGACATGGTAATAAGGGTGTTATTTCAAAGATTTTACCTGTTGAAGATATGCCTATTATGCCAGATGGTACTCCTGTTGATATCATGCTTAACCCATTCGGTGTTCCTTCTCGTATGAATATCGGACAGGTTCTTGAAATTCACTTGGGTATGGCTGCTAAGAAGCTTGGTGTTAAGTTCGCTACTCCGGTATTCGATGGTATTTCAAATGATGATTTGATGGATATCATGAAGGAAGCAGATGTTTCAAAAGATGGTAAGTTAGTATTGCGTGATGGTAAGACGGGTGAACCATATGATGAAAGAATTTCTGTAGGCGTCATGTATATGATTAAGTTAGCACACATGGTTGATGATAAGTTACATGCTCGTGCTACTGGTCCTTATTCAATGGTTACTCAACAACCTTTAGGTGGTAAGGCTCAAAATGGCGGTCAAAGATTTGGTGAAATGGAAGTTTGGGCACTTGAAGCATATGGTGCTGCTCATACTCTAGAAGAAATTCTTACAATCAAGTCTGATGATATCAATGGTAGAACAAGAGCTTACAATGCCATCCAAAAGGGTGAGACTATCCCTGAACCTGGACTTCCAGAATCATTCAATGTATTAAGAAACGAACTTAAGGCTTTAGCTGTTGATGTTAAGTTGCTTGATGGAAATGGCAACGAAGTTAAGGTTTCAAGTTTCGCAGATGATGATGAGGGTGTTGATGTTACTACTCAAGTTGCTGAGGCTGCTGATTTAACTATCAAAGATTCTCTAGAAGATGAAGAAGAAACATCTGAAGCCGTTATGGGCTTAGATGAGGAATAGGAGGAGTTATGGCAAATAATAAATTTGAAGCAATTAAAGTTGGGTTAGCTTCTCCTGAAAGAATCCTTGAATGGTCATATGGTGAGGTTACAAAGCCTGAGACTATCAACTATCGTTCACAAAAACCTGAAAAAGATGGTTTGTTCTGTGAAAAGATTTTTGGTCCTACAAAAGACTGGGAATGTGCTTGTGGTAAGTACAAGAAGGTAAGATACAAGGGTGTTGTTTGTGATAGATGTGGTGTTGAAATCACTAAGTCTTCAGTAAGAAGAGAAAGATTTGGTCATATCTCTTTAGCAGCTCCAGTTGTTCATATCTGGTATCTAAAGGGCATTCCTTCTAGAATGGGACTTGTATTAAATATTTCTCCTAAGATTCTTGAAGAAATTGTTTACTTTGTTACTTGGATTGTTACAGATCCTGGTAGTACTGATCTTCAATATAAGCAAGCATTAAGCGAAATGGAAGTTAGAAATTACCAAGCATTATATGGTGATAAAGCTTTCAAAGCTGCTACTGGTGCTGAAGCTATTAAGACATTACTTGAACAAGTAGATGTTATCAAGGAACAAAAGGAAATAAAGAAAGAGCTTGAAAAGGCTCAAGGTGACAAGCGTAAGAAACTAATCAAGAGACTTGAAACAGTTAATGCGTTTGTTAATAGTGATAATAAGCCTGAGTGGATGGTGCTTACTGAGCTTCCAGTTATACCACCAGACTTAAGACCTATGCTTCAACTTGATGGCGGCCGTTTCGCTACAAGTGATTTAAATGATTTATATAGAAGAGTTATTACTCGTAATAATCGTTTAAGAAGATTACTTGAAATTGGTACACCTTCAATCATTGTTCAAAATGAGAAGCGTATGTTACAAGAAGCTGTTGATGCCTTGATTGATAATGGTAGAAGAGGCAATCCTGTTAAGGGCAGTGCTAATCGTCCACTTAAGTCTTTGTCTCATAGCTTAAAGGGTAAACAAGGTCGTTTCAGACAAAACTTATTAGGTAAGCGTGTTGACTTCTCAGGAAGATCAGTTATCGCTGTTGGCCCAAATCTTAAGATGTACCAATGTGGTATTCCAAGAGAAATGGCTATCAATCTATATAAGCCATTCGTTGTTAATGAACTTGTTTTACAAAAATTAGCTCAATCTCAAAAGTATGCTGAGAAGATGATTGAAAGACAAGATCCTCAAATTTGGGATGTTGTTGAAGAAATCATGGATAATCATCCAGTGTTCTTAAATAGAGCTCCTACTTTACATAGACTTGGTATTCAAGCTTTTAAGCCAAAACTAGTTGAGGGTAGAGCTATCCGTCTTCATCCACTAGTATGTACTGCATTTAATGCGGACTTCGATGGTGACCAGATGGCTGTCCACTTGCCATTAAGTGAAAAGGCAAGAGCTGAAGCTGAAATCTTGATGCTTGCTA
The DNA here is from genome assembly GCA_963619285.1 of Oscillospiraceae bacterium. Classification (GTDB taxonomy): domain Bacteria; phylum Bacillota_I; class Bacilli_A; order Erysipelotrichales; family Erysipelotrichaceae; genus Colivicinus. The sequence continues at coordinate 11,744 of CAVEWG010000010.1, forward strand.
GTAACAATATCTTGGGTCCGAAAGATGGTAAGCCAATTGTTACCCCTTCACAAGATATGGTTCTTGGTAACTTCTATTTAAATATGGAAGAGACTAAGGAAGAGTTCTACAAGAAGGCTGATTTCCTAAAGGAACTTGGTGATGATCAAGCTAGCGAAATGTGGAGAAGATTTGGCGATAATGAAGGCCATGTATATAAAGACTTCAATGAGGCTTTAATGGCTTATCAAAATAAACAAGTTCATCTTCATACTCGTGTTGCGATTGCAGCTAGTTCATTAAAGAAATCTTGCTTTAGTGAAGAAGAAAATGGTATGTATTTAATCACTACTATTGGTAAGCTTATTTTCAATAATGCTTTCCCTAGTGATTTCCCATATATCAATATGGTAAATACTGATACATTAAAGAAGACTCCGCATGATCAATTTGTTCCTTATGGTACAGATATCAAAGAACACATTGCTTCTAAGAAGGTTTCTCCAGAATTTACTAAGAAAGCTTTAGGTAATGTTATTGCGGAAGTGTTTGCTAAATATAGAACAGAGGGTTCAAGCACAATCTTGGATAATATCAAAGACTTAGGTTTTGAATATTCTACTGTTGCTGGTATGACTGTTTCATTAGCTGATATCAATGTTGCGCCTAATAAGCAAAAATATGTTGATGAAGCTAAGAAGAAGGCAGATGTACTTCAAAATTTATTAGATAGAGGTCAGTTAACTCCACCTGAATGGGAAAAGCATTTCTCTCAATTATGGTCTGATACTAAGGATGTAATTGGTGATGAAGTTATGAATAGCTTGGAGAGAAAGTCTCCAATCAATATGATGGCTGTTTCAGGTGCCAGAGGTAATAAGTCTCACTTTACGCAATTAGCTGGTATGAGAGGCCTAATGGGTAGACCAACTCAATCTAAGTCTAAGAAAGAGTATCAACCTTCAATCATTGAGGTTCCTATTTATTCTTGTTTCCGTGAGGGTATGAGTGTGTCAGAATTCTTTATTTCTACTCACGGTGTTAGAAAGGGTTTAACAGATACTGCCTTAAAGACAGCTGAATCTGGTTATTTGACTAGACGTCTTGTCGATGTTTCTCAAGATGTAATTATCCAAGAAGATGATTGTTATACTGATATGGGTTACTATGTTGAGGCTATTATCGATAGAAAAGACAATAGTACAATCGAGTCATTCTTTGACCGTATCGTTGGTAGATTCTCTAAGGAAGCAATAAGTGATCCTAGTACTGGTGAGTTAATCATTGGTGAAGATGAATTTATCGATGAAGATATCGCACGTAAGATAATTGCCGCTGGTGTTACTGGCATGCAAATTAGAAACACATTCACTTGTAGAAGCAAGAATGGTATTTGTCGTAAGTGTTATGGTCGTAACATGGCTACCGGCAGAGTGGTTGAAAATGGTGAGGCTGTTGGTATTATGGCTGCCCAATCAATTGGTGAACCAGGTACCCAACTTACAATGCGTACTTTCCATACAGGTGGTGTTGCTGCTGCGGGTGATAGTGATATTACTCAGGGTTTACCGCGTGTTGAAGAACTATTTGAAGCTAGATGTCCTAAGCGTCCAGCTACCCTAGCTAAGATTGATGGCGAAATTACTGATATTCATGAAAATGATGATCGTAGTATTGTTGTAGATATTACAGGTGAAAAGGAAACAATTTCTCATAGATTGATTCTTGGACAAACTGTAAGATCTTGGATGGGTGTTGGCACAAAGGTAAAAGCTGGTGATAAGTTAACTGAAGGCAACGTTGATCCTAAGGAATTATTAAGTATCGCCGGTGTGCAAGCTGTTCAAAACTATATCCTAAAGGAAGTTAAGAAGGTTTATGCATTAGCTGGTATTGATACTTCTGATAAGCATATTGAAATGATTATTCATCAAATGCTTAAGAAAGTTATCGTTATTGAACCAGGTGATTCTGATTTCTGTGCTGGTCAAACTGTTTCAAATAGAAAGATCAATGAAATCAATGCCAATCTATTAATGGAAGGCAAGACTCCTGCTAAGTTTGGTCCAATGTTGCTTGGTATTTCTAAGTCTTCAGTAGAAACAGATTCGTTCTTATCTGCTGCTTCTTTCCAAGAGACTACTAAGGTATTAACTGATGCTGCTATTAACGCAAAGGTCGATGACTTATTTGGTATCAAGGAGAATGTTATCATTGGTAAGCTAATTCCTGCTGGTACTGGTTCTAAGTTCAAGAGAGAAACTACTGATCTAGTTGAGGCTAGAGCTGCAGAACTAATTAAGGCAAGAGAAGAAAGAGTTACTTTATTCGAAAATGAGAATAAGCCAGCTCTTCCAAGTGAAGTAACTAATGTTAAGGATGCTGATGATCAGGGTTCGAACCAAGATGGAGAAAATTCTGAAGTAGTTGAAGAAACTGTGGAAGAAGAAACTAGCCAGGTTGAAGAATAATTAAACAAAGCTCAAGAGAAATCTTGGGCTTTTATAACCTTAACTTTTTAAAATCTGTGTAACTGAAATCATTAAAAGTGTTTGTAACCTTA
>CAVEWG010000011.1:0-6254 GCA_963619285.1 Oscillospiraceae bacterium
CCTATATTTAAGTGTTTCTGTATTTTGATTAACATATCCAAGCATTATCAAAGATGTCAAAAGACGATGCACTGTAGCTTTGTTTAAGTCTAAGTTTTTACTTATTTCAATAAGGCCGCATTCACCGTTTTTTGATAGTAATTCTAGTACTGCGAATAATTTTTCTGCAACTTGTATAGGGTTTTTGTTTTCCATAGCTTTTTTTGTTATATAATCATCTTGCATATGTTTCATATTATGGAAACTAGTTCCATAATATGAAACTATATTAACACATTTAAAGGAGTTGTGCAAAAATGAATGATGTTTTAAAGAAAATTTCTGAAGTAGGAATACTTCCAGTCGTTGTCCTTGATGATGCTAAAGATGCTACTAAGTTAGCTAAGGCATTAATTGAAGGTGGTTTACCATGTGCTGAAGTAACATTTAGAACTGATGCCGCAGAAGAATCGATTAAGTTAATTGCGGCTGAATACCCTGACATGTTAGTTGGTGCTGGTACGGTATTAAGTGTTGAACAAGTAAAAAGAGCTGTAAATGCTGGTGCTAAATTTATTGTTTCTCCAGGCTTTGATGAAGAAGTTGTTAAATATTGTCTAGATAATAATATTCCTGTTACACCTGGTGTATGTACTCCAAGTGATGTACAAAAGGGTTATAAGTTAGGACTTGATGTCTTAAAGTTCTTCCCAGCTGAACCAAGTGGTGGTTTAAGTATGATTAAGGCTATTGCTGCACCATATACTATGATGAAGTTTATTCCAACTGGTGGTATCAATGAAAATAATATGGAAGACTATGTTAAATATGATCGTATCTTAGCTATCGGTGGTAGCTGGATGGTTAAGTCTTCATTAATTAAGAATGGTGAATTCGATAAGATTAAAGATATGACTGCTGCTGCAGTAAATAGAGTAAAGGAAATCAGAGGCTAATATGAATTTAAATTTAAGACCAAAAGAAGAATGCATGTTTGATGCTGTTTCACTTGGTGAAATAATGTTAAGACTTGACCCAGGAGAGGGCAGAATTAGAACTGCTAGATCTTTTAGAGCCTGGGAAGGTGGAGGCGAATACAACGTTGTTAGAGGCCTTCATAAGTGTTTTGGCTTAGATACAGCTACAATTACCGCTTTCGCTGATAATGAAGTTGGTAAATTACTTGTAGACTTCATTGAACAAGGTGGTGTTAGTACTAAGCTTATTAAGATGATGAAGACTGATGGTATCGGTAGAACTTGTAGAAACGGTATCAACTTCACCGAAAGAGGTTATGGTATTAGAGGTGCTGTTGGCTGTTCTGATAGAGCTAATACAGCTATTTCTAAAGCTACCGCTCAAGATTTTGATTTTGACTACATCTTTGGCAAATTAGGCGTTAGATGGTTACATACTGGTGGTATCTATGCTGCTATTTCTGAGACAAGTTGTCAAACAGTAATTGAGGCAATCAAGACTGCTAAGAAATATGGCACAATTGTTTCTTATGACTTAAACTATCGTCCTAGTATGTGGAGCGCAATTGGCGGACTTGAAAAGGCTAGAGAAGTTAATAAAGAAATCGCTAAGTATGTTGATGTTATGATTGGCAATGAAGAAGACTTTACCGCATGTCTTGGCTTTGAGATTGAAGGCAATGATGAAAATTTAAAGACTTTAAATCTTGAAGGCTATAAGAAGATGATTAATGAAGCTGCTAAGACTTATCCTAACTTTAAGGCTGTTGCGACTACTTTAAGAACTGTTAAGACCGCTACTGTTAATGATTGGTCAGCAATCATGTGGGCTGATGGTGAAATCTATAAGGCTAATGATTATAAAGATCTTGAAATCTTAGATAGAGTTGGCGGTGGTGATTCATTCGCTTCAGGTCTAGTATATGGCTTGATGTCAGGATGTGATCCAGAGACTTGTGTTAACTATGGTGCTGCTCATGGTGCTTTAGCGATGACTACTCCTGGCGATACTTCTATGGCTAGCAAGTCTGAAGTAGAAGCAATCATGGCTGGCGGAGGCGCTAGAGTTAAGAGGTAATATTAATGGAAATGACACTTAGATGGTATGGAAGTAAATTCGATACTGTAACTTTAAAACAAATTAGACAAATTCCAGGTGTTACTGGCGTTATCACAACTTTATATGATACAAAACCAGGTGAAGTATGGGAAAGATCAGCTATTAAGGCTTTAAAAGATGAAGTGGCTGCTAGTGGTTTACATATTTCAGGAATTGAAAGTGTTAATATTCATGATTCTATCAAAGCTGGTTTAGAAGATAGAGACAAATATATCGAAAACTATATCAAGACTCTTGAAAATCTAGGTGAAGAAGATATTCATTTAGTTTGTTATAACTTTATGCCAGTATTTGACTGGACTAGAACTGAACTTGCTAGAGTTAGGGAAGATGGTTCTACTGTTTTAGCTTATACACAAGAGGCTGTAGACAAGATTAACCCTGAGACAATGTTTGAATCTATTTCTGGTGATATGAATGGTACTATTATGCCAGGTTGGGAACCAGATAGACTTGCTCATGTTAAGGAATTATTTGAAATGTATAAGAACGTTGATGATGAAAAATTGTTCGCAAATCTTAAATATTTCTTAGAGAAGATTATGCCTGTGTGCAACAAGTATGACATTAAGATGGCAATTCATCCAGATGATCCTGCTTGGAGCGTATTTGGTTTACCTAGAATTATCATCAACAAGGAAAATATCTTAAGAATGATGAAGATGGTAGATGATCCACATAATGGTGTTACTTTCTGTTCAGGTTCTTATGGAACTAACTTGAATAATGATTTACCTGATATGATTAGAAGCCTAAAGGGTAGAATTCATTTCGCTCATGTTAGAAACTTAAAGTTTATCACTCCTACTAATTTTGAAGAAGCTGCTCATTTATCAAGTGATGGTAACTTTGATATGTATGAGATTATGAAGGCTTTATATGATATTGGCTTTGATGGGCCAATTAGACCAGACCATGGACGTATGATTTGGGATGAGGTCGCAATGCCTGGATATGGTTTATATGATAGAGCACTTGGTGCTACTTATTTAAATGGCTTATGGGAGGCTATTAGTAAAAATGCAAGATAAAGAATATGCAAGCCTTGGCTACAATGTACCTGAATTTGATGTAGCTAAAATGAGAGAGGAAACTCATAAAAATCCAACTTGGATTCACTTTGGAGCAGGTAATCTATTTAGAGCGTTTCATTGTAATCTAGCTCAAAGCCTTTTAAACAATAAAGAATACGACAAGGGTGTTGTAGTATGTGAAGGCTTTGACTATGAAATCGTTGAAAAGATGTATTGGCCTAGTGACAATAAGCACATCTTAGTTACCTTAAAGGGTGATGGTAGTATTGAAAAGACTTTGGTTGCTGGTACTAGTGAAAGCTTATTGTTAGATGAAACTAATAAGGAACAAATGGCTAGACTTAAAGAGATTTTCTCTAACCCTAGTCTACAAATGGTTACTTTCACAATCACTGAAAAGGGTTATTCATTAACTGATCCTAGCGGTAATACTTTAAAGGGTATTGAAGCTGATTATACAAATGGCCCTGATGCGGTTACAAGCTATATTGGTAAGGTTGCTTCTTTATTACTAGCTAGATACAAAGCAGGCAAATTACCTATCGCTATGGTTTCTACAGATAACTGTTCTCATAATGGTGATAAGTTATATAACGCAATGAATGCTTTCGCTTCTAATTGGGTAAAAAATGGCTTTGTTGAAAAAGGCTTTGAAGAATATGTTAATGATGGAAACAAGGTATCTTTCCCTTGGAGTATGATTGATAAGATTACTCCTCGTCCAGACACAGATGTAAAGGCTATTTTAGCTAAAGATGGACTAGAGGGTCTTGATGGTGTTGTTACTAGCAAGAAGACTTATATTGCGCCATTTGTAAACTCTGAAGAGACTCAATATTTAGTAATTGAAGATCATTTCCCAAATGGTAGACCGCCACTTGAAAAAGCTGGTGTCTTATTCACTGATAGAGAAACAGTTGACAAAGTAGAAAAGATGAAGGTATGTACTTGTCTAAATCCACTTCATACTTGTTTAGCGGTTTCAGGATGTGTTTTAGGATATGAAAAGATTGCGGATGAAATGAAAGATGAAGATCTTGTTTCATTAATTAAACAAATTGGTTATGTAGAAGGCTTACCAGTAGTTGTTGATCCTAAGATTTTAAATCCAAAGGAATTCATTGATACAGTAATTGGCAAGCGTTTGCCTAATCCGTTTATGCCTGATACTCCTCAAAGAATCGCTACAGATACTTCTATGAAGCTATCAATTAGATTTGGTGAAACTATTAAGGCTTATGGCGATAAGGCGAAGGATTTAAAATATATTCCTATGGTGTTCTCTTTATGGTTAAGATATCTGATGGGTATCAAAGATGATGGTACAGCATTTGAAATTAGTCCAGATCCAAAGGCAGAATATGTTACAGGCTTTGTAAAAGATATCAAACTTGGCGATAGTAATGTCGATGTGATTGATGGATTATTACATGATAAAGATATCTTTGGCGTAGATTTATTTGAAGTAGGACTTGCTGATAAAGTAAAAGATTATTTCAAGAGTCTAATCAAAGGACCTGGTGCTGTCAGGGAAACAATACATAACTCTTTATAATAAAAACAATATAAACAGCCAAAAAATAAGAAGTTGCACAACGCAACTTCTTTTTACATGATAGGGGTAAGTCTTACAAGTTTCTTATATTCACTAGGAGTATAACCAACTACTTTTTTAAATATTTTAGAAAAATATTGTAGATCATTAATGCCACAGAATGCAGCGATATCTGATATTGGTAAGTCGGAGTTGTTTAATAATAATGTGGCATATTCTATTCTTTTTCTAGTTACATATTCCGTTAAGGTTTCCTTGGTTTCTTGTTTAAACAAAGTAGATAAGTAACTAGCGTTAACGTTTAACTTTTTGGCAATTGTCTTTAGATTTAAATCAGCGGTATAGTCGTAATTAATAAGTGTTATTGCTTGTTTAATTAAAGCGGAATGCTGTTGTTCAATGGTATGTTCTCTTACCAATATACAATATTTTCTTACCATCTCAAGCCTTAATAAATTAAGTTCATCAATGGATTCGCATTTTTCAATTTGGTGAGCAATCTTACTTGAAAGTTCATCAATATGAATTGGATGAACCTTTCCTTTTTCGGCAGCTTTTCTAAATAATGTATTCAATATAATCGTATAGTTCTTTTTGTTTCTAATAGGATTGGCAGCTCTATTTTGTGGCTTTGTCGAAGATACAAATTTACTAAATAATATCTCGGCATTGTGTAAATCACCTTTAGCTACAGCTCCTAACATTGCGTTTTCTAGTTCATATCTTTGAGCTAGTAAATTCATATTAAAGATAGGATTACTTTCTTCTTTTCTTTCTGGCTTTTCATAATTGTCACCAATACTATCCATATCGATTTCTTTGAAATTATATTTAGCACCATTTAAAGCGTGAGAATAAAAGATAGTTACAAGAGTATGTAGAATAGATGGATCATGGATGTATTTAACTGAATCATAGTAGTTGAATAAATCGTTGTATCTATCACTTGATACTTTATAGTATTTCATTTTTTCTTTGATGCCATTTTCACTGATTACTTTAGAGGTAAAAGGGCCGATTGAGACAAATGTTACATCATCACTTGGTACAAAGAAAACATAGTATTCACAAAAAATATTACTAGTTAAAAGATATAGAGTATTGCGGTCATAGGTGCTTATGATATGTGCTAAATATCTTTCAAATGATTCTCTTTTAAAGAAGAAAGAGAAAATACTCTTGCTATATTCTTCTTTAGCGTTTAGTGTTTTTGCGTTGTAGATAGCTGTTTCAATATTGAATTTTTGTAGATATTCTTTCAATAAGTTGAGCTCATTTTGGATATTTTCTTTCATAAAATGTAAGCCTTTTCATATATTTTAACCAAAACCTAAAAATTTTACAAATATATAGAGAAATTATACTAACTTGTCAAAATTAAAACAAAGTAGACTTAGAGTATCTAATCGTCAACATGTTAGCGCTAAATAAATGACGTAAAGAAAAGAGGAGACAAATGAGTAGTAATTCAAAATACTATGGCGAAAACGGTATCCATAGAGTACCGCTTTGGCGAATCGGAGGCTTTGCCTTCAACAATACTGCAACTAACTTCTACATGTTTATGATGAACTATGTTGCTTATTTCT
>CAVEWG010000012.1:0-31575 GCA_963619285.1 Oscillospiraceae bacterium
AGGTATCACGAAAGGTATGATTCTGTAATCTCGGCAGTACGATCTTTTAGTGTTAAACTAGCTTGAGGCATTAATCAAGGCTTATCTACACTGGTGCTTATTTTTAGTGGTATCTATGCTAAAAGCCAGGCTATTAGTGCTTTAGAAATAGAGGTTAATAAGGGCACTTATTCCAAACAAGAAGCGCTAACACAAGCCAATGATTACATCATGCAAATTACTTCATCACAGGCTTTGATTTTTAGAACGTTGATGATATTAATACCTGTAATCGCGTTAATAATATCTTATGTTGTGATTAGAAAGAAATATCATATAGACGAAATAGAATATGAAAGGCTAATTAGGGAAAAATCTAATTGATAAAAGACTTCTTAGGAAAGATATTTAATGATTGATTACAGCTTAAATGCTATGATTGTGGCTTCTTTGGTAGCCTTATTGGCTTAAGTAGATTTTGTTGCATCATCAATCACTTACTTTATCTTTTATCTTTTCTTCTGGTATAGGTAAAACACATAATTTTACATAATTTAAACAAATTTATACGTAAGTATTTACTTACTATATAGGTGTAAGGAAGTTATCCTTACACATAATAAAAAGTATCCAATTCCCCTAAATGATACTTAATGAATGTCCCCTAACATAAAAGAAGAAGCTCGATTAAGAGCTTTTTCTTATGATATAAGTTATTGGCTCTCCAAAATGTCTATAAGCACGATATTTTTCAAGTACATTAATATTGTTTTCTTTAATATATTTATCTAATAGATAATATTCATCCTTGCCACCTATATGTCCCAAATAGAAAGTGATAATGATATATCCTTTATCTATTAATAAATCATAGGCTTTCTTAAACGCAATTAAAGTTTCATCTTTTTTAGTGATGGTTTTATCATCACTATTTGGCAGATAGCCAAGATTAAATAGAAATAATTTAACTTTATGGTCTAAATATTTATCAACATTAATATGGTTATCAAGTATTAAAGATACATTATTATAGTCTTTGACTTTCTCTTTAGTATTGATAATAGCTTGTTTATTAATGTCGAAGCTATATACATGTTTACTTATATGAACAAGAAATAAGGTGTCAAAACCATTGCCCATTGTCATATCAACGGTTTCATCTTGTTTGTTGATAATTCCTTTTATGTATTTATGAACATAAGTGTTATTATTCATAGTATTTTCCTTGATAAGTATCTAGTTTAGCCATTAGTTTATCAATATCATTTAAAATAGTTGTTTTATTTAGTACCCAAGAAGGTTCAATCAATTCATCTTTAATTGGATCGCCTGTTAATCTTTCAATCACTACTTCTGGTCTTAATAGTTCTAGTTGTTTTACGACTAATTCAATGTATTCTTCTCTACTTAATATAGGAAAGTTTTTTTCTTCATACATTTTTTCAAGCTTAGTGTTTTTTAAAATATGCAACATATGTATTTTGATGGCGTCAAAGTCTAAGTGATTGATATCTTTAATTGTTTTAAGCATATCTTCCTTTGTCTCATATGGTAAACCATTAATAATATGCACACATGTTTTTATGTTAGTTTGTTTTAGTTTATCTAATGTTTCTTTAAAATCCTCAAAGTTATAGCATCTATTAATTAATTTGCCTGTTGAATTGTTACTAGTCTGTAGTCCTAGCTCAATCCAAATAGGCTTAATGCTGGTGATAGAGTTTAGATATTCTATTATTTCATCACTTAAACAATCACATCTTGTAGCGATAGATATTTCTGCTACTTCATCATTGCTAAGAAAGGGGCTAATCATTGTTTTAATCTTGCTTAGTGGGCCATAGGTATTAGAAAAAGATTGAAAATAGGGGATATATAGACCATTTGACCATTTTCTATCCATTACTTTTTTATTTTCTTGATATTGAACTAATACATCTTCACTTATGTTTAAGTTACTATCACCACTGCCAAATTCTGAACAAAAGATACAGCCACCATATCCTTTAGAGCCATCTCTATTTGGACACGAAAAGTGACCGTCAATAATAACTTTGGCTACTTTTTGGTTATAGTGAGATTTAAGATAGTAATTAAAGGTATGATAACGCTTATTATCAAGGGTGTATTTAAAATTATTCATCATATAAATTTTATGTCATTTTTTGTGAAAAGAAAGAAAATGTATTAATATATTCATGTGAGGTTTTGTTATGGACAATTTAAATATATTATTAAAATACTTAGTAAATAGCGATGATGTATCAAAGATAGCTGATAAAGCAGGTGTTGAAACAAGTGTAGTTGAAAAAACTTGCGTTTGTATCTATGATTATTTGATTCCTTCTGATTTTACAAGACGTGAAGGCTCTCATCTAGAAAAGAAAGATTTAAATAAGATTACTTCTAACTTTAATAAATTATTAGGTGGTAATGATTTAAAGAAAATCATCAGTGATGTAGCACTTGATCAAGCAGAAGAGCAAGCAAGAGTCGCCGTTGTGGTAAAAGAAGTTCTTGTTAATATTAGAGGAAGACTTCAATATATGACAGCAGTTAAGAAAAAACCAGCTGAGGAAGCAAAGCCTGTAAAACAAGAAGTTAAACCAGCTGAGGCAAAAGTAGAAGAACCTACTATTGAACATAAGACTTTAGCTAAGGCGATAGAAGAAGATGTTGCTGAAGAAACAATTGAAAGCGATATCGCAAGATCTGTAAAAGAAACAGCTAAGCATAAAAAAGGATTTGAACCAAAAGATGATAGAATCGAACAAAAAGGATTCGAACCCGATAATGAGGAGTTCGAACCCCAAGAGGATGAGGAAGAACAATTATCAAAGGGTGAAAAGATTGCCATTGGTGTTGTTGGTGCCTTACTTGTAATTGTTATCATTGTTATAATTGTTATCTTATTTAAAGTAATAAAGTAAACTAAAAGCCTTCGTTTGAAGGCTTAATTTTTTATTATGGCTGCGGTGATTGGGATCGAACCAATGAAATAATAGATTCAGAGTCTACCGCCTTACCACTTGGCTACACCGCAATGCCTATTTATTATACATTTTTCAGCAGTTGTTCACAAATATGATTTATAATTTAGGCATGGCAAAGATACTAGTAGCTGATGATGAAGATAGAATTAGAGAAATGATAGGCAAATACGCCACTCATGAAGGTTTTGAAGTAAGCTTGGCAAAGGATGGCCTTGAAGCACTTGAACTATTTAAGAAAAATGATTATGATGTCGTAGTTCTTGATGTTATGATGCCTAATATGGATGGCTTTGAGACTTTAAAGAAGATGAAAGAAATCAAAGAAGTTCATTGTATCTTTTTAACTGCACTAGGTGAAGAAAATGATCGTATCTATGGATTTGATTCAGGTGGAGAAGATTATGTTACTAAGCCATTTTCGCCAAAAGAATTAATGCTTAGAATAAAGGTTATTCTAAGAAGATATAATAAAGATACAAATTTGATCAAAGTAAAGGATTTAATAATAGATTTAGATGCCCATAGTGTTACAGCTAATGGCGAGCGCATAGAACTTCCAAATAAGGAATATGAGCTTTTATTGTTACTTTTAAAGAATAAGGGAAAAGCTTTAACTAGAGAATACATTATTTCTACAATATGGGGCTATGAATATGATAGCGACGATCGTACCTTGGATACGCATATGAAACTTCTTAGAAAAGATATTGGCGATTATGGCAAATATATCACTACTATAAGAGGTGTTGGCTATCGTTTTGAAACTGAATAGTTTTATTCATTCAAAGTTCACAATACTTGTGTATATTAGATATTGTTATGAATAAATTCAAGAAGACTATAAATCTAAGACTTTTAATGTTAATGATATTAATTGTTTTTATTGTGCTTGTTTTGTTGCTTATTTCTTTCTTACAAACAACATTTCTTGATGACACATATAAAAATAATAAAATCTCTTATTTAAAATCAGTTGCCAGTGAAGTTGATACAGGACTTAAAAACAATAATATCGAATCCGTTTTTAATGCCATTTCTTATTCAAATGAAGTATGTGTTAGAGTTGTCACTGATTCGGTTGTTATAGGCAATGAATATAAGGAAGCTAACTCTTGTGCACTTGGTAAACTTACCACAAGGCAATTAAGCAATATCGCTAATGAAACAATTGCTAGTGGTGGCGAGAAATTATTTGATAATTATTATTTTCAAAGTGGCAGTCAATATGATAGCAGTATTTATATTTATAGTAAGTTAAGTACTATAAACAATGAAAATGTTTTGATTCTTTTATCTACTAATATTGTTCCTTTAAAGGCTACCATTGATACAATAAGTGATCAATTCAATATCATCATAATTGTTGTTGTTTTGGCTACTGTTTTATTGGCGCTATGTTTATCTTCGATTATTGTTCGTCCAATAAAGGAGATGGAAAAAGAAGCTCAAAACTTACCTATTGGTAAATATGATTCTAGTTCTATTAAAACAGATGCTAAAGAAATTGAAAGTTTAAATAATACTTTATCTAAGGCTAATGAAGAAATAATAAAGGCTGATAGAGCACGAAAAGAACTTATTGGTAATGTCTCGCATGACTTAAGAACACCACTTACCATGATTGTGGGGTATGGTGAAATGATAAGAGATTTGCCTGAAGAAAATACGGTTGAAAATATCAATGTCATCATTGATGAAGCCAAGAGATTGTCTACTTTGGTTGACGATTTATTGGATATGTCTAAAGTAGAAACTGGTGAAATTAATTTGCGTGTTAGTGATGTTAATATAAGTGCTTTGCTAAATCAACTGTATCATCAATTCGAGCCATTTTGTAAGTCCAAGGATATTAAACTTGAACTTGATATAAAGGATGAAAATGTGATTGTCCATACTGATGGAAATAGAGCTAAACAAGTACTTTATAATTTCGTTAATAATGCGCTTCAATATAATGATGCTGCAGATAAAAAGATTATCATTGGTGAAGAAAAGATAGGTGATGCTTATCGTTTGTATGTTTATGATAATGGTTCAGGAATTAAGGAAGAAGATAAAGAAAAAATATGGAATCGTTATTATAAGGTTGATAGAGAACATAAGCGTTTCCATATTGGCAGTGGTATAGGCTTGTCTTTATGCAAGGAAATACTTGAAAAGATGGGCCTAAACTATGGTGTTGATTCTATATATGGTGAGTATTCTAAGTTTTATTTTGACGTTAAATAAACATCAATAATAAATGAAAAGCTTACTTGCAAAGAATCGATTGTTTCTAGTTTCTTCATATCGTTGATACTAGTTTTATGATAATAAGGAGTCATTTTAAATAAGTTGTTTAACATTTCATTATTTAAAATAGCTTTTTGTTTGAACTTGTATTCTTTTTCGAGCCTTAGGTTTTCGATTTTAATATCTTCTACTTCATTTAAATAAGGATTATCATATACAGCTTTCTTTAGTTCAAATAAGTGGTCTGTATCGGGTTTCACTAAAATGAAGTGGCCATCATCTTTTAATAGTCTGCTTATTTCTTTTGAAATGGGGGCAAAGATAGTAATAATCATGTCTAGAGAATCATCTTTGAATGGCACATCAAATATATTCTTTAAAATATACATTGTGCTACTATCATTTCTAGAAGCTATTTTAAGGGCTTCTTTGCTTAAATCAATGCCTACTTTGTCTTTTATGTTGTAGCTAGAAGTATAATAACCTTCACCACATGCTAGGTCTAAGATATTATTTGGATTATAGGAATCAATTATTTGATTTATTTTATCTTTTAGAAAGTTATAATAGCCGGCATTTAAAAAAGCGTTACGAGCTTTTATCATTTCTTTTTCATCGCCAGTATTATCAGATGCTTTCATATTTAGGTTAAGATAGCCTTGTTTGGCAATATCAAATGTATGATTGTTTATACACTTATAACTTCTATCTTGTTTTTCTAGACATTCTTTACAGACAGGACATAGGATTTTCATGAATTTATTGTACATTGAAATTTGAATATTAGATGTTATAATATTACAGCGAATAGAAGTATAAACTATTCCTTGCCTAGAAATAGGCCGTATGTCCAAAAGGAGGTTAAACATGAAACAATATGAGACTATGTATATCATCAAGTCTTCTTTAGATGAAGCTAGTAAGAATGCTTTATGTGAAGAACTACATGCTATTATCACAAATAATGGCGGTAAGATCGAAAATGTCGATGACTGGGGATTACGTGATTTTGCGTATGAAATCGATGGTATGACTAAGGGTTATTACGTTGTAACTACTTATAGTGTTGATGTTGAAGGTCTTAACGAATTTAAGCGTTTATTAGGTATTAACGCTAATGTTGTTCGTTCAATGACTATCAACACTGAAGAAAAGGCTGGTAAGTAACCATGATTAACAATGTGGTATTAGTTGGAAGACTTACTAAGGATATTGAACTTAGAAAGACTAGCTCTAATATCTCAACTTGTACGTTTACTTTAGCTTGTAATAGAAAATATACAAGTGGCAATAGTAATGGACCTACAGCTGATTTTATTAGCTGTGTAGCTTGGAGGCAATCAGCTGATTTTTTAGCTCAATATGCTAGTAAGGGTTCAATTGTTGGGGTTGAAGGTAGAATTACTACTAGAAACTACGAAGGTCAAAACGGCAAGGTGTATGTAACTGAGGTTACATGCGATTCTGTTCAACTTATTGGTGGAAGTAAGAGCGCTAGTACAAATACTAATGCAATTCCTGCTTCACAAAATAAAACTTTTACACCAAGTGTTGAACCAAGTTTTGAGGAAAACAATGTTCAAGACGATTTCTCAAATACGCCATCACTTGATATTTCTAGTGATGACTTACCATTTTATTAATAGAGAGGAAGAAAGTTATGGCTTTTAGAAAACAAAGAGTCGGATACAAGAAAGTTTGTTACTTCACTAAGAACAAAATTGAATATATCGATTATAAAGATGTTGAATTATTAAAGAAATTCATCAGTGCTAATGGCAAGATTACTCCAAGAAGAGTAACTGGTACTAGTGCTAAGTATCAAAGAATGTTGACAACTGCAATCAAGAGAGCACGTCAAATGGCTTTGTTACCTTACATCGTTGACTAATTAATATTTATAGCCTCCTAATTTGGAGGCTATTTTCTTGAAAGGATTATAGATATGAATAAGACAAAAAAATTAACTACTGGGGCAATGCTTCTTGCGATAATTGGAGCTGCCATGATAATTGATAGGCAATTATCCTATGCTTTTACTAATTTTATTGTGCTATTGGTACCTATTGTCATTGCGACATATTCAACTATGTATAAAGTAAGTGATGGCTTAATGTTGTGTATAGGACTTGTTGTATTTACTGTTTTGTTTGGATCACTTACTACTTATGTATATATGCCTATATCAATTATTGTTGGTGTAGCTGTATCTATCGCTATCGATAAGGGCTTTGATAGAAGAAAGATTAACTTTGTCGCAATTATTACTTATACGATTGCTGAAGTACTTGTAGTATATGCAATTATGCCTTTACTTGGTGTTTCTATAAGTAGTCAAATAAGTAGTTATATAGAAGCTTTTAATCAAATGATTAAATATGCTGGAATGGAATCTACTGTTAACTCCATTGTTGTTGACCTTAATTCATTGATGGCGGTAATGTTGGTGGCATCAACAGTTCTTATGGGTATTTTTGAAGGCTTTTTAACTAGCTTACTTACAGCCTTTGTTTTAAAGAAATTTAATATTAAAGACATTGGCTTAAATAGTCCATTAGATATCAAAATGCCTGTATGGCTTGCGTATACTTTGATGGTATTTACTTGCTTATATATGTTTGCGATAGATGGAAGTATTGAAAATGAAACAATTAAATATATTGCGCTAGCTTTATCAGTGATGGCTTCATTAGTGCTTGTATACTATGGTTATTTCTTTGTGATTTTATATATAAGAAAGATGGGCATGAAGATAAATATTTTCTTAGTTGTGCTTGCGATTATCCTTTTATTCCCGTTATCGTATATCATATTAATAGTAGTTGGCTTCTTATATGGAAGTGGACCACTTAGAAAAATTATAGAGAATTCAGATGAAAAAAAATAAGCGAATAATAATATTTGTTGTACTTGTATATGTATTAATGGTAGTTTCTTTAGCTGTAAACTACTTCATTTATAGTGAACTAAATGTACTTGCGCTTGTTGTTGCGGCTATATCGTTAGTACTAAGTGTTTCAATATATTATTATTTTTCGGTATATCATAAACAAATTACTGGAGATATTGAATCAAACTTATCTTCTTCAATGTCGGAAGCTTTAAAGGTAAGTCAAATTGGCATCCTTGTCTATAATGAAGACTATGAAATAACTTGGCTTTCTTATTTATTTTCTGAAAAAGACTTAAATAAAGTTGGCGAAAAGATTCTTGTTTGGCTTCCTGAACTAAAGGATTTATTAAGTGGTAAGGCTGATAAGACTATTGTCGTCATCAATGATGACAAATATGAAGTAAGTAAAAAAGATGATGCCTATGTATTGTTCTTTAATGATATTTCTGTTGAATATGATCTTCAAAAAGAAGTTGATGAATATGCTTATGTATTAGGTGTTGTTAACTTTGACAATTTTGATGAATTAACTCTAAATGAAAATGATGTTTCTTTTATAAACACTAATATAAAAGTTCCGGTTATTGAATATTTAAGAAAGTTTGGCATTGTTTATAAAACACTTCGTAATAATCGTTTGATGCTGGTTTTAAATAATAAGATTTATAAGAAATTATTAGATGATCGTTTTTCTATTTTAAATACTGTTAGAAGAGAAGCTAAAAGCGGGGGTGTAGATGTAACTCTTTCGATGTCTTTTGCCTATGGTAGTCTAGATTTATTAGAACTAGATAAAGAAGCTACTTCTCTTTTAGAAATAGCGCAAACTAGAGGTGGCGACCAAGTTGTTGCAAGAGAAATTGGTAAAGAGGCTAATTTCTATGGTGGCTCATCAGAAGCAAGAGAAAGAGCGAGCAGAGTTAAGGTTAGAGTGATGGCTAGCACTATTAGAAACTTCCTTAATTCTGCAAGTAATGTTATTATTGTCGGACATAAAGACGCTGATGCTGATTGTATTGGTTCAGCCCTTGTGATGAGCTTTATTGCCAACGCTGTTAATAAAAAAACTTATATTGTCACTAAAAGTGGTGGTGTAGAAACTATGATTAAGGATGTTATGAACAAGTATAGCGATGTTTTAAATGAACATCATAACTTCATATCAGAATCAGAGGCTCTATCTTTATTGGATGAAGACACATTAGTGATCATGGTAGATCATCATTCTAGTTCTTTATCTAATAGTTCTAATTTATTAAAAGAAGCTAAGAAAGTTATTATTATTGACCATCATCGTCGTAGTGCTGACTTAGATGTTGATGCTTCATTTATTTATATTGAAGCTGGAGCTAGTTCGGCTGTTGAAATGACAGTAGAGCTTCTTCCTTACTTTACAAGAAATGTTGATATGACTAAACAAGAAGCTAATATCTTATATATTGGCTTATTGATTGATACAAATCATTTTAGAAATCGTAGTGATTCTAGAACATTTGATGTCGCAAAGACTATTAAACAACTTGGTGCCAATTCTAATGAATGTGAGATTTTAATAGAAGAGCCTTATGAAATGAGTAAAAAGCGTTACGCAATCATTGCCAAGGCCAAGCCATATCACGACAATATCATGATAGCTTGTATGAGTGATGATGATATTATTCCTCGTTCTATCGCATCACAAGCAGTCGATAGAATGGTTGAAATAAAAGAAATCAGTGCAGCGTTTGTTATATGTAAGATAAATAAAGATGAAATCGCAATTTCTGCTAGAAGTGATGGTAATATTAATGTTCAAATCATCATGGAAAAGATGGGTGGTGGCGGCCATTTGTCTGCTGCGGGAATGCAAGTTAAAGATGGTTCACTTAGTGAACTATATGCAAATTTGATAAAATGTATAGATGAATATTTAGAAAGCGTGAAGGAAGATGAAAGTAATATTGTTAAGTGATGTAAAAAAAGTAGGTAAAAAAGGTGATGTAAAAGAAGTTGCGGATGGATACGCAAGAAACTTTTTAATCGCTAGAGGCTTGGCTGTTGTCGCAAGTGAAAGTGCTAGTAAGGTATTAGCTAAACAAAATGAAGAAAAAGCTTTACAAGATGAATTGAGTAAACAAGAAGCTATTAGTATTAAAGAAAAGCTTGAAACAATGGAACTTGATTTTAAAGTAAAGGCTAAAAATGGCCAGGTTTCAGGTTCAGTTTCAACTAAGGAAATTGCTGAAGAATTAAAGAAAAAAGGTATTGAAATTGATAAGCGTAAGATTATCGATAAAGATCCTATTAAGACTTTAGGTTTTTCACATGTTAAAGTTGAACTACATAAGGGTGTAATTGGCACAATTAGAGTTAAGTTAATCGAGGAATAAGATGAGTCAAAAGAATCTGCCATACAGCTTAGAAGCTGAACAATCACTTCTAGGTAATATTTTGATATTTAAAGAAACGATGAGAGAATGTATCGAAGCTGGTGTTGAAAGCGATGATTTTTATTTGGATAAACATCGTCGTATTTATAACATTTGTTCTAGTATGTATGAAAATCGTGAGACAATTGATACTATTTCTTTAAGTACTAAATTAAAGGATTATGAATATTTTGATTCTATTGGTGGATTAGATTATTTGATGAGTCTTACGGATGCGACAATCGATAAGACAAATACCAAAGAATATATACGTATTATCAAGAATAAGTCTTTAGCAAGAAGAATCATTAAAGCCGGCGAAGAAATCGCAAGTGATGGCTATGATGGTCAAGCCGGTATAGATGAGGTGCTTGAAAAGGCTGAAAAGAAAATATTAGATATCACAAGAAGTAGAACTGATAGTGATTTTAAACCAGGTAGTGAAGTTTTTGAATCAGCTGTTAAAAAGATAGAAGCTATTGAAGCCGCTGGTTCAGCTATAACTGGTGTTAAGACACGTTTCTCACAACTTGATCAAATGACGGCAGGACTACAAAGAAGCGATATGATTATATTGGCGGCTAGACCAAGTATGGGTAAGTCAGCTTTAGCACTTAATATCGCACTTAATTCTGCTATGGTGTCTTCTGGTGCTTGTGCTATTTTCTCACTTGAAATGCCTTGTGAACAATTGGCAAATCGTATGTTGTCGGCCAAGGCTAAGGTAGATGGCCAAAAGATTCGTAAGGGTCAATTAAATGAAGCTGAATGGATTAAGTTAAAAGAAGCTGAACAAGAACTAAAGCGTCAAAAGATTTTCTTTGATGATACTCCAGGCATTAAGATTTCTGATATGCATGCCAAGTGTCGTAAGCTTAAAGAAGACTATGGTTTATATTTGATAATCATTGATTATATCCAGCTTATTCAATCAACTACTAAGGCAGAATCTCGTCAACAAGAAGTTTCAGATATTTCGCGTAAGATTAAGGCTATGGCAAGAGAGTTAGATGTGCCAATTATTGCCTTATCACAATTATCACGTTCAGTAGAGGCTAGAAATGATAAAAGACCTATGTTGTCAGATTTAAGAGAATCTGGTGCCATTGAACAAGATGCTGATATTGTAATGTTTATATATCGTGAAGATTATTATAAAAAAGATGAAGAACGTAATGAAAAAAGAGAAGATGTTGAGCTAATAATTGCGAAACATCGTAATGGTCCAATTGGTACTGTTAAGCTTGCGTTTGAAAAAGATATAAATGCTTTTTATTCAATTAGTAATAGTGAAGAGGGCTAATGAAAAAAGATATAGTAGGTGTAGTAATTAGTTTATTATTAAGCGTTGGCATTGTAATGGGTTTACCACTAATATTTGATACAAATGACATTTCAGGTCAAGAATATACACTTGATAGTTTGGTTAATCAAAATGTATTGAGTACTAGTGGTGAGGCTGTTACCTACAACATGCTTTATAATCAAGGACAACTAGTTGGGGCGATTAGTGATCTTGATGCTTTTTATAGTGGAATTGATAATGAATACAAAAAATATGAAGATAGTTTTCCTAATACAACACTTGGTTTAAGTGATGATTTATTACTGGTGAAGGAAACAGGTTTCAATGTCTATGAAAATAAAGATGATGAAATCGTTAATTATCTAATTGATAATAACTTATTAGGTATTAAGACTAATGCGATAGAGTTTTCAACAGCCGAGGGCGTGTATGATGTTATTTATGTAAGTGATTTGCAGTTGTTCTATCAAGCACGCGATGCTTTCTTAAGAAACTTTGTCAGTGATGAAACACTAGAGGCGATTTCTAAGGGCCAAACGGTAAGTGAACCAACTGAGTTTGGTAGTGTTGATATGAATGTAAAGATTCAAGAAACAATCACTTATTCAATTGATTACGTTGAGCCAAGTAATATTTATACAACTTATAACGAAATATATGAGTATTTTTGTTATGGGAAAAACTCAGAAAAACAATATTACATAACAGAAGAAGGCGATACTCTTCGTGGTATTGGCTATCGTTTTAAGAATATGTCTCCTAAACAACTTATGCTGATTAATCAAGACATTATTTTCTCAGAGGAACAAGTTTTAACACCAGGCATGAGTATTAATGTTACTTATTTCTCTAGTCCTATTAATGTTGTGGTGACAAAGGATAGACTTGCTTCTGAGATTGTTATTCCTGATTCTCCAGAATATATCAATGATGCTTCTATCGAAACAGGTACAACAATTATTGAGACCGAAGAAAGTAATGGTTTAAAGAATGTTTTATATGCTGAGACTTGGGTAAATGGTGTGCTTCAAAGTGGTGAAATCAAGTCTAGCAACGTAGTAAGACAACCAGTTCAAGGTGTTATTAGGGTTGGTACCCAAAAGAAGGCTGATACAGGTACTGGTAACTATGTATGGCCTGTTGATAATCCAATGATTACTTGTGGTTGGGGCTGTTACTATATTGCGGGCATTGGTTCTCATACTGGTACTGACTTTGTTAATCAATATGAAAGATATGGTGCAGTATATGCTGCTGATACAGGCATTGTTGAAACAGCTACATATAATAGTATTGATGGTAACTATGTTGTTATTGACCATCAAAATGGTTACAAGACTCACTATGGTCATATGTCACAAATTTTAGTTGAAGTAGGACAGGTAGTAAGTAGAGGTGAACAAATTGGTGTTATGGGTATGTCTGGTTATGCCACTGGTGTTCATACTCACTTTCATTTCATTGTTAATGGAGTTCTTACTGATGCTTGTTCAATAATGGATTGCACAACTGTTCCATGGAGTTAATATGCGAAAAAATGTTTTGATTTGTTTGTTTACGATATTGTTTTTATGGCTAATTGTTGTTTCAATTGCGACTTTTTCTACTAGTAATAATTCTTCAAGTAGCCAAACTATAGATGAATATAAAGTTTCAGGGTTTTCTACAGATTTTTCAGAAGTCATTGATGCTTGCAAATCATCGATTGTCGCTCTTGATCAAAATGGTGTTGTTTCAAGTGGCTTTATTTATAAAAGTGAAAATGATGTGGTATATATCGTTACAAGTTTCCACGGTGTAAGTGAGGGGGAAGATGTTTCAATTACTTTCAATAGTGGTGCTAAGACAAATGGCAAAGTATTAGGCTATGATATTTTTGATGATGTAGCGATTGTACAATGTGATTTTCCATATCTTGTAAATGCTTCAAAAATTGGCGATAGTACCTTACTTAAAGATGGAGAATTTGTTTTATCTATTGGTACCGATGGTTCTCTTGATTATGCTTTTTCTAGTAAATTTGCCATGGTTTCAAGTAGATACATCGAAGTTGCAAATCATATTACTTTCAATGAAGAAGCTTATGAATATTATTTAGGCGTTGAACAATTAAGTGGTGATATCACCGAAGGATATAGTGGCTCTCCTGTTTTGAATATGAAGGGTGAAGTAGTTGGTATGATTACTATGAAAGATGATGATAGGATTTTGTCTTTGACTAGTAATGAATTAAAGATAGTGGCTGATAGAATTATTGATTCTAATGCTTATACACGTATCAATTTTGGCTATAGAGGTAAGTATATTTGTGATCTACAAAACTATGAAGTAAGTAGTTTAAATATCAATGTTGAATTAACTAGTGGCTATTATGTAAGTGATGTATTGCCTTTAAGTTTTGCGTCTAATATTGGTATTTTAAAGGGTGATGTCATTTTAAAGATAAATGATGTTGAAATTATTGATTATGATTCTATGTTAGAACTTATCTATAGTGATAATTCGCAGTATTCTTTTGAAATACTTAGAAATGGTGAAACTATCAGATTATTGTGTACTATTACAAATGCTTAAGTTAATTTGTGTTGGCAAGGTTAAAGATGAACATCTAAAGGCTTTAATTGAAGATTATTCAAAAAGAATAGGCAAGTATCATAAGCTTGAAGTAATTGAAGTGAAAGATGAACCTATTAGAGATAATGAAAAAGAAGTGTTGGATATAGAGGCTACTAGAATATTGAACAAAATTGATAAAGATGATTATGTCATTTTACTTGATTTGCATGGCACATCTTTGGATTCTGTGTCCTTAGCTAAAAAGATTGATAATTTATTTATTAATCATTCAAAAATAGATTTTGTCATTGGTGGTTCTTTAGGACTTGGTGAAGAGATTAGAAATAGAGCTAACTATAAACTAAAGTTATCAGATATGACATTCCTTCATCAAATGACAAGGCTCATCATTTTGGAACAAATTTATCGTAGTTTTAAGATATTAAATCACGAAACTTATCATAAATAAGTGAAAAAAACTTGTAAAGCGCTTTCACAAGTTTTAAAATATAAATAAGTAAAAGGAGATATATTTAAATGAAAGAAATTAGTGTATTAGTTGTAGATCCAGTTGGTCTTCATGCTCGTCCAGCTACTGTTGCTGTTAATGCTGCTAGCAAATTCAAGAGCGAAGTTAAGGTAGCTTACAATGGTAAGAGCGTTAATATGAAGTCTATTATGGGTGTTATGTCTTTAGGCATTCCAACTCAATCAGAAATTACTATTAGCTGTGATGGGGAAGATGAAGAAGAAGCAATTAAGCAAATCGAAGAAATTCTAAAAGCTCAAAAAGTAATAGCTTAATCTAAACTAATAATAAAGATAATTGTATAGGGAAGTTGTTGCTTCCCTTATTTTTATGAAAGGGAATTAATTATGTCATATTTAGATACTTATAATCTTTGGTTGAATCATCCTTGTATTGATGAGAAATCAAAGGAAGAACTTTTGAAGATGTCTGAAAAAGAAAAGGAAGATGCTTTCTATACTAACATCAAATTTGGTACAGCAGGTATGAGAGGGGTCATGGGTGTTGGCTCTGACCGTATCAATATTTATACAATTAGAAAGGCAACATTAGGCTTTGCGAATTATTTAAATAAAAACAACAAGAATGGTGTTGCGATTGGTTATGATAATCGTCATAATTCAAAGGAATATGCTTATGATTGTGCTGCTCTATTAGCTAGCCAAGGTATAAAAACATACTTATTTGATTCTTTAAGACCAACTCCAGAGTTGTCTTTTGCGACAAGATATTATAAGTGTGATGGTGGCATTATGATTACTGCTTCTCATAATCCTAAACAATACAATGGATATAAATTGTATGATGAGACAGGTTGTCAATTAATTCCGGAAATTGCTGCCAAGGTAACTGATGAAGTTGAAAAGATTGATGATCCTTTATCTATCACAATTGGGGATTATGATAAGTCTTTAGTAAATATCATCAATAAGGAAGTTGATGAAGCTTACTATAAAGAAGTATTAAATATTTCTTTAAGAAAAGATTTAAAGAATAAAGATAGTATTAAGATTGTGTTCTCACCAGAACATGGTGCAAGTAATGTGCCAGTAAAAGAAACGCTAAAAAGAGCTGGTTTTGATGTACATGTAGTAGAAAGTCAAGCTACTGCAGATGGTGATTTCCCTAATACTAAAACACCTAATCCTGAAGAGCCTGGTGCTTATGAGGGTGTTATAGCCTTAGCTAAAGAGATCGATGCTGATTTATTGTTGGTATGTGATCCGGATGGCGATAGAATGGGCGTTGGCGTAAAAAAAGATGGTGATTATTTAATCTTCAATGGTAATCAAACTGGTGCCTTATTACTTGAATATATCTTAAGCACAAGACAAGAACTTGGTATCAAGTGTGATAATCCAGTTATGTTTAATACGATTGTTACAAGCGATATTGGTGAAGCTGTTGCCAACTATTATGGTGTAGAGTGTGAAAAGACTTTAACTGGTTTTAAGTATATTGGCAATAAAGTTAAACAATATGAAGAAAATGGTAATAAGCATTATGTCTTTGGTTATGAAGAATCATATGGTTCTTTGATTTCTCCTTTTGTTAGAGACAAAGATGCTACTCAAGCTTGTATGATGCTTGCAGAAGAAGCTGTATATTATCATAAACAAGGTAAGACTTTATATGATGTTTTATTAGATATCTTTAATAAAGTAGGCGCCTATTATGATGCTCAATTTTCTATCATGCTTCCAGGTGCTGATGGTGCTGAAAAGCTTGCTAATATCATGAAGAATATTAGAGAGAATCCTTTCACATTACCTGGATATAATACGGTTAAGATTGAGGACTATAAGCTTAAGAAAACTACATATAGTGATGGTAGAGTAGAAGAATTAACTGGTTTTGATACTACAGATGCATTAAAATATTATTTACAAGATGGCTCGTTTGTCGCTATTAGGCCAAGTGGAACAGAACCTAAGTGTAAGATTTATCTTTCTACTAAGGCTGATACATATGAAAGAGCCATTAAGAAATGTGATGAGTTTAAGTTATTGCTAAGTGAAATAGTTAAATGATAGAAAGTATTAAAAAGAAAGCGTTAGATGAAAAAGTGCCCATTATCAAAGATGATGGGCTTATGTTTGTTCTTGAAACAATTAAAAAGACAAATGCTAAACAAATATTGGAATTAGGTACAGCTGTTGGCTATTCTAGTATGTGCATGGCACGTCTTAATAAGGATATACATATTGATACAATTGAGAGAAACGAAGATATGTATAATCAAGCTATCAAGAACATCAAAGATGAAGGATTGGACAGTCAAATAGAGGTGTTTTTTACACCTATTGAAGAATTTAAAACTGATAAAAAATATGATTTGATATTTGTAGATGCTGCCAAGGCTCAATATGGCAAGTATACAAATCAGTTTTATGATAATTTGAAAACAGGTGGTGTTTTTGTCTACGACAATATGATTTTTCATGGCTTGATTTATCAAATCGAAGAAATATCATCAAGGAATTTAAGATCTATGCTAAAAAAGATTGTGAATTTTCGCGATTCTATGGCAAATGATGAGCGTTTTGATATAATAATGCATGATGAAATCGGAGATGGCATCTTATTAGCTACTAAAAAATAAATATGGAAGAAAAGAATATAGCGCTATTAGGTTTTGTTTCTTCTGCTGCTGATTATCTAAAAGAACAAATTAAAGATGATAGTGAAGAAATAAAAACTTTAGAAGAAGTGGATTTAAATAAAATTAAGAGTGAACTAGAAAATAAGCTTGGTTCATCTTTTGATGGTGCTAAAAACAAGTCAGATGATCTTATAAATGCTGGTAGAGAAGTTTTTGATAACTTTATTTCAAAGTCTCCTACTTTGATTGATGAATTTAAAGATATTTTTGATGTTGACTTCAAGAAAGAAAATGATGAAAAAGACGAAAAGATTGTAAGCCATCTTATCAATATTTTAAAGAAGCCTCAAGAAAATGATGATACTGATGAATTAGTTAATCAAATTGCTAAGGCTGCAAGTGAAGCCACTTTAGAAAATAGGCCAAGAGTAGAGGCTAATAACGCTAATGAAGATAAGGAGCTAGATTCTATCTTTTCTGAGATTTTAGCTAATGAGAATATAGAAGAACAATTAGATTCGAACCCAGTTGAGGAAGAATTAATTGTAGAAGAAGATAATACTTTAGAGGATACAAAACCTGAAGTAGAAGAACCTAAGCTTGATCCAAACGAAATTAAGCAATTAATTAAGGATACTATTTCTGAGTTCTTTATTGATAAGAAACAAGAAGCTGAAGTTAAACTAGATGAAGTTATTGATTCTTTTGATGTGTTAAAGAACGCTGCAGAAAATCAAGATAATAAAGAGGAAGCTAAAGAAGATTTAGACCAAGTAGAACAATTGGGTTGCAACCTAAACGAAGATAACATTGAACTTGAAGAAGTTGAATATGAGGAATTAAATCCTAATAATGATTCTTTGCTTGGTGGTGTATTTAAAAGAGTAGATCAACCACAAGAAATAGAAGAGCTGGTTGTAGAAGAAAATGCAACTATTGAAGATGTGTTTGTTGATGATGATTCTTTAGAAGAAGAAAATGATGAATCATTAGATCTTGAATTAGAAGATGATGATTTAAAGCTTGCTGTATCGCAGTTAGAAGATGAAGTAAACAATGAACAAACAAACGATAGTTTTATTACTGTTGATGATATTTTAGGATCATTTGATGCTCCTAAAGTTGATGATACTTTTGAAATTAATAGTGCTTTAAAAGAAGCTGAACATAATTATCTTGTTAATTATGAGACTTCATATGAAGAAAGTGCTCCTAAGAAAGAAAATAAACAAGATGTTAAAGAAGAAATAGTTCTTAATGATTTTAATATTGAAGAGGCTATTGAAAAAGAATTTTTAGAAATTCAAAATAGAAAAGCCGACATAGAAGAGCTAAAGAAGACAAATGATGATGATTATACACTTGTTGATGGTGTTTTAGTAAGCGAAGCTGAACTTATAGATGATTTAAACCCTGTTGAGGAAGAAACAACAGTTGATGAACCTGCAAGCTCAACAAAAGAGGATTTAAGTTTAAATGAAGAAGCTGAACTCATAGATGATTCGAACCCTGATGAGGTGGAACAAGATTTAAATCCAACTGTTGTAGAAGAACCAACAGAAGAAACTACAGTAGTAGAGGAAAGCTCAAACCCAATAATTGAAGAAACTCCTGTTACAGAAGAGACTGAACCTGTTGTAGAAGTAGAAGAAAAAGAAGAAGAACCAGCAGAGGAAATTCTTGTAGAAGAAGAACTTCATTATGTTGAAAAAGATCACAATGAATTGGCTAATGACTTAGCTAAGGAAGTTGAAGAACTTGATGGTAAGGTTGAACCTGTGCAAGAAACAGTAGATTCAAGTTTGGAAAAAGAAGAACCTGAAGATTTAGCTAATTTAGAAACTTTAGATTTAATATTTGAAGAACTTTCTAAGGAGCATAAAATAGATTCGAACCCTAACTATGAAGAGTTAGAAGCTGAGGATGAAATAGAATCTTCAAGTGATGTTTTAGAAAACAATGAAGAAACAAATCCTGAAGAAACTTCAAAACCTGTTGAAGAGATAGAAGAGTTGGAGCCTACAGAAGAATCTAATCTAGAAGAAGTAGAAGAACCTGAAGATTCAGATTTGATTGATTCGGATTTAGATAATGAAACAGATGACATTCAAGAGGAAGATACAAATTTTGTAGATGAAGATTTAAACGTAGTTGAAGAATCTAAGCAAGAAGATTCAAATCCGATTGTTGAGGAAGTTGCAGAGCTTGTTGATGATGTAGAGGAAACTGTTGATTCAAATGATGAAGCAGAAGAACTTGAAGATATAATTTCGGCTGATTCAAATCTAGATAATGAAACAGATGACGTTCAAGAGGAAGATGCAAATCCAATCATTGAAGAAGAACCTGTCTTAGATGAAGATCTAGAGACTGTTGAAGAAATTTCAGAACCTGTTTGCGAAGAATTAGATTCTAAGCAAGTTGAGAAAAATGTTTCATTAAGTGATGATAATTTAGATCAAGAATTTAGCTATGATGATTTAGATAATAGTGAAGAATTGTTAGATGATGTGGTTGATGAAGATAGCGATAGTATTTCGTTGTTTGATGATGTTCCATTGTCTCAAAAGCTAAGTAGTTTCACTGATCAATATGAGGCTAGTGATAATCCTTATTCTAGAGATGTGGATTATCCACTTGATAAAGATGATTATGCTTTCGAAGTTGGTAGAGATGACAGTGATGATTCTATTTCTAGTTTCTTGAAAGAATTAAAGGAAAATAAGGATCAAAGCTTTAATGAACAAACTAATGATATTATTGCTGATTTGATTGATCAATGTAAGACTTTATGTCCTGTTGTTGAGGAAGAAACTGAAGTAGCTGAAGAAGAAAATGAGCCTATTATGATTGATAATGATTATATAGAGGCTTACAACAATCGTACTTTAGAGGAAATGTATATTCCAAATCCTGGTTTAGATGCTTTGGAAAGTGAAGTTGTAGAAGATTTCAATGAAAATGTAGAAGAAGAACCCCAACCAGAAGAAGTAAAAGAAGAAGTAGAAGCTAATTGCAATGAAGATACTTACTTAAATGATTTGTTTGCTGATTTTACTAATAATGATTATGAAGTAGATGAGGTTAGTGATAAACAAAAACAAGAAGAGGCTAGGAAGAAAGAGGTCTATGATTCTATTGTTGCGTTATATCCTTATTTAAGTAATGGCTTTATTAAGGGTGTATATGATTTAAAACAATCTTTCGCAAATGATTATAAAGATGGCGAAAAAATAGTTATTCTTCATCGTTTGCGTTTTGAAGATATAAATGGATTGAGACAATTTGTTGATGTCATGATTAATCATGGTTACCTTGTAAATGTTGATGAAAAACAAATGATTGTTGATACTTTTAAGGAACATGTTAATAGTGATGGTAAAATATTAACAGATATCTTTGAGATTGCTAATCAGGCAAAACTACTGACTGGTGATTATGATGGATATAGAATTATTGAGGATGAACTTTAATTTTTTAGGAGGAAATGAAAAATGAACGAAAGAAATCCATACGAAAGTGATGATACTGTAGATATTCCTGATTTCTCTTCTATCAAGGTTAATGATGATGATATTGATCGTTCTGTATTTAAGATGAACGATGATACTACTACAACATCATATGAAGAGATTGAAGAAGATGATGATGAGGAATACGAAGATGATGATGAAGTAAGCTATCGCAAGGTTAAGAAGTCAGGCATCGTTATGATGGCGGCTATCATGGTTATCTTACTTATCCTTTCAATCTTTGGCGTTGTTTGGGGCATCAGCAAGAACAAGGCTTATTCTACTTTAAAGAGTGAATATGATGCTTATGTTTCAAAGGCTAGTGCTACTGAGAGCGAATTAAATAACAAGATTACTGAACTTCAAAATCAAATTAATAATTCAGGTAGTAACTCTGGCTCAACTGATGGAAGTGGTACTTCAACTGAAACTGTTACTTATAAGGTTTCAAGTGCTGTCGATACTATCAATATTAGAAGCCAAGCTACTTCAAGTAGTGATCGTGTTAAATACGATAGCTTATCAAGTGCTGTTCAATCGGCTGTTCATAAAAACGATGAAGGTTATGCTTATGTAGAGACAAATGGAACATTTACTGTTTATGAAACAGCAACTGATTCTGATGGTAATACATGGGCAAGAATCGATACTAATGCTTGGGTATGCGTTGTTAATGGCGGCACTACTTGGGCTAGTAAGCAATAATAACTTATATTCGCATTAATTGAAGCCATCTATATGATGGCTTTTTTTATTATATTTTTGTAGAATATTAGGGATGAATGATTTTATAAAAATAAGAGGTGGAAATAGATTAAATGGTACAGTTAACATTTCTTCTAGTAAGAATGCAACTGTCGCTATTCTTCCCGCTGTTGTACTAGCTAGCGAAATTGTTAAGTTATATGATGTCCCTAACATTGAAGATATAAATGCTTTGGTTGCAATTTTAAGGAAATTAAATATTAAGATAGACCAAAAAGCTGATAATTTTACAATTGATCCAACTGAAATAAAGAATGTTATTTTAGATGGAGAAGAAGTAAGAAAACTTAGAGCGTCATATTATTTCATGGGTGCCTTACTTGGCAGATTTAAACATGTAAAAATGCTTTATCCTGGAGGTTGCAATCTTGGACCTCGTCCAATTGATTTGCACTTAAAGGGTTTTGAGTCTTTAGGTGCTACTGTTAAAAGTGATGGTGACTTAATTGAAATTGATGCTGATGAGCTTATTGGTGATGAAATATATTTAGATATCGCTTCAGTTGGAGCAACAATCAATATTATGTTGGCTGCTGTTTTCGCAAAGGGCAGAACCATTATTCGAAATGCTGCTAAAGAACCAGAAATCATCGACTTATCTAGTATGCTTAATAAAATGGGCGCTGTTATAAGAGGTGCTGGTACAAGTGATTTAATTATTGATGGTGTGGTGAGACTTAAGGGTTGTATCCATGATATTATTCCAGATCGCATTGAAGCTGGTACTTATATTTGCATGGCTGCTGCAATTGGCGATAATGTAACGGTTAAAAACGTTATTCCTCAACACTTAGAGGCTTTGCTTTCAAAACTAGAAGAGATGGGTGTTGAAATGAATGTAGGCAGTGATTTTGTTGAAGTTAAGGGCGCAAAAAAGTTAAAGGCTATTGATATTCAAACTTTGACGTTCCCTGGTTTTGCGACAGATTTGCAACAACCTATAACACCACTACTTTGCATTGCGGATGGTGATTCAAGCGTTGTGGAAACTATTTATCCAGAAAGATTTAAACATTGTGCTCAATTAAATAAAATGGGTGCTCATATCGATATTGAAGATGGCAAGGCCATCATCCATGGTCCATGTAAGCTAACAGGATGCGATGTTGTTGCGACTGATTTAAGATGTGGTGCAGGACTTATTATCGCAGGCCTTATGGCAAATGGTGAAACAGTTATCCATGATGCTTATCATATTTATCGTGGTTATGACAATATTGTCAACAAATTAAGAGCCCTTGGTGGCGATGTAGAATAAATTTTTTAAAAAAACTATTTACAAATTCGGTAAGCTTTGGTAATATAAATGAGCTTACCAATTATGTGGAGGGGTAGCGAAGAGGCTAAACGCGGCTGACTGTAAATCAGCTCTCAACGAGTTCGGCAGTTCGAATCTGTCCCCCTCCACCATTTTATTTCTTGGGATGTAGCCAAGTGGTAAGGCAACAGACTTTGACTCTGTCATTTCGCTGGTTCGATCCCAGCCATCCCAGCCATTGTTTTGACCTGGTAGCTCAGGTGGTAGAGCATTTGACTTTTAATCAAAGGGTCGCGGGTTCGATTCCCGCCCAGGTCACCACTTACAAGCAGGTGTAGTTCAATGGTAGAACTTCAGCCCTCCAAGCTGACTACGTCGGTTCGATTCCGATCACCTGCTCCAAATGATTATTAAAGGCCATAAGGCCTTTTTGTTTTATTTGTTATAATGTTGAATATGGAAAGTAAGATTATTATTGGAACTGCTTTGAATAAGCATGTACGTTTTTATTTAGGTGATACTACAAAACTTGTAGATGATGCACGAAAGATTCATGATATGTGGCCAACTTCTCTTGCCGCGCTTGGTAGAACCATGGCTGTTACTTCAATTATGGCTCTTATGCAAAAAGGAGAAGGGGAATCAGTTACTACAACTATTAATGGTGGAGGCTCAATTGGCACTGTTTTAGCTACTGCTGACAGCGCTGGTAATGTAAAAGGCTTTGTAGGAGATAATCATTGTTATCTTAAGTATAATGAGTCAAATAAATTGGCTGTTGGCTTAGTTGTCGGCACAAATGGCTATTTGAAGGTCATTAGAAATATGAATATGGCTAATAACTATACAAGTCAGGTAGCTTTAAGAACTGGTGAAATTGGCGATGATTTCGCTTATTACTTTAGTGTTTCTGAACAAAGGCCTACTATAGTTTCGGTTGGTGTTTTAGTTGACAGGGATTATTCATGTAAGGCAAGTGGTGTTTTAATTATTGAATTATTACCAGATCATAGCGAAGAAGATATTGAATATCTAGAAAAACTAGATTTAAAACCTATTTCTTCTGTTATTGAATCAGGTATTTCTTTAAGTGATTATATAAATTCTTTGTTTAGTGATGCTGAGATACTTGATGAACATGAAGTCAGATATCATTGTGATTGTTCAAAGGAAAGATTTTTAAGAAACTTATTAACTTTACCTAAGAAAGATATCGATGAAATAATACAAGATGGTCATATCGAAGTTAAGTGCGAATTTTGTGATAAAGAATATTCATTTGATAAGAAAGATATCGAATTATTAAAGAAGTATGCTGAAAAAATTGGGTAATGTTTCTTTAAGAAATCCTCTTATCATTGCCCCAATGGCTGGTGTTACAAATGCAGCCTTTAGAGAACTATGTCTTGAATTTGGTGCTGGACTTGTATGTTGTGAGATGGTTTCTGATAAAGCTATCTATTATAAAAATGAGAAAACCGCCAAAATGATTGATGTAGGTAGTGGCCATCCAGTAAGTCTTCAATTATTTGGTTCAGATCCCTTTACTATGGCATATGCCACAAGGGTTTTAGATAAAGAAAGTAAATGTGACATTATCGATATCAATATGGGTTGCCCTGTTAATAAAGTTATTAAAACAGGCAGTGGTTCAGCTTTGATGAAAGATGAAGATTTGGCTGTTGAAATAGTAAAAAGCGTTTTAGATAACACGAGTAAGCCAGTCACGGTTAAGATGCGACTAGGCTATGATTTTTCCCATATCAATTACTTGTCTTTGGCTAAGAAACTTGAAAATACAGGCATCAAGGCGATTTGTCTACATGGTAGAACAAGAAGTCAAATGTATGAAGGCAGTGCTAATTGGGATCATATTAAACTATTACATGAATCTATTAGTATTCCCGTTATTGGTAATGGTGATATTAAGTCTTTAGATGATTATATTAAGCATAAAGATTATTGCGACGGGATCATGATTGGAAGAGGCATAGTTGGTAATCCCTTCTTAATCAAAGAAATAAGCGATTATGAACAAGGTATTATTGCCAAAGAATATTCTTATATAGATAAGTTTAATATGTGTCTAAAACACGCTAAAAAGCTTTGTGACTTAAAGGGCGAAGATAAGGCTATTAGAGAAATGAGGGGTTTAGCGCCTCATTATATTAGTGGACTATATAGTAGCTCTATTTATAAAAATAAGATGTCGTCACTTTCAAGTTATAATGAACTTGTGGATTTATTCAATGAATATGAAATAGTATTAAAGGAGAATGAACTTTTATGAAAATAGGCCAATTTTCAGATTCTTTCTTGCCGATTGTCGATGGTGTTGGTAGGGTTGTTTATAATTATTGCGATACATTAGGAAAAAAAGGACATGAGGTAAGTGCCATAGTTCCTATGGAAGATATGGGCTATAGAGGACGCTTTCCTTTTGAAGTAATTGATTATTATTCACAAACTGTTCCTACTACCGTTTATAATGCAGGTCTTCCTTTACTTGATAATCATTATGATAAAAGATTAGAGATGACAAACTTTGATATAGTGCATGTTCATACGCCTTTTATTGCAGGTCTACAAGGTATCAAATATGGAAGAAGTCATAATGTTCCAATTGTCGCTTCGTTTCATTCAAAGTACTATGATGATTTCCTACAAATAACAGGCTCTAAGCATTTGGCTAAGTTTGGTACAGATGTATTGGTTAATTTCTATAATAAGTGTGATGAGGTTTGGACGGTTTCTGAAAACTCTGCTGAAACTTTAAGAGAATATGGCTATGACAAAGAAATTACGGTTATTCAAAATGGTATGGATATCAAGGATATCGATTATACTTTGGCGATTAACGCAAGAAAGCATTTTAATTTAAGTTTTGATCCAGTATTGCTTTATGTTGGACAAATGAATTGGAAAAAGAATATCGAAAGAATTCTTGAGGCTTGTTCATTACTTAAGAAAGATGGCATTAAATTTCAGCTTGTTTTAGCAGGTAAGGGACCCCATAAGGATGAAATAAGACAAAAGTCTATTGATTTAGGAATAGGTGATAATACTGTTTTAACAGGTCATATACTTGATGAAGATTTGTTAAATGGCTTATATGCTCTAGCTGAGATGTTTGTTTTCCCTTCTTTGTATGATACTTATTCAATGGTTGTAAGAGAAGCGGCTAATGCTAGAACGGCTTCTGTTGTTGTTAAGGACTCAGCACCTAGTGAATGTATTAAAGATGGTTTTAATGGTTTACTTTGTTTAGATGACTCTAATAGTTTATATGAAAAGCTAAAGGAGCCATTATTAAATGAAGATTATGCGATTAAGCTAGGCATAAACGCTAAAGAAACTATTCCTGTATCTTGGGATAGCGTAATGGATGATGCTTTGACTAGATATCAATTGGTAATTGATAATTTTAAGTAAAGTTTTTGTTAAAATCGTGAAATAAATATTTAATCACAATTATTCCTTTACATGATAAAATTTTTATAGAGGGTTTTTCCCTTAGTAATTTTTATGAAAGGATAAATGAAAATGAAAAAGTTACTTTCTGTTTTATTAGCTTTCTTCATGGTTTTCGCTCTTGTAGGTTGCTCAAGCTCAAATAGCGGAAGTGATGAAAGTGCTGACACAACTGATTCAACTGACACAACTGATGGTTACAAAGTTGCAGTTGTTACCGATGTAGGTCAATTAAATGATGGTGGTTTCAACCAAGGTACTTACGAAGGTGCTGTTGCGTTTGCTGAAGCTAACGGTTTATCTTACAAGTATTATCAACCAGCTAATGGTTCTGATGCTACTGATGATGACAGAATTGCTGCTATGAGACAAGCTGTTGAAGGTGGTGCTGAAGTTGTTGTAACTCCTGGTTACTTACAAGCTACTGCTCTTGCAACTGTTGCAGAAGAAAATCCTGAAGTTAAGTTCGTATTCGTTGATGGATGGGCACTTGGCTTAGACAATGTTACTGCTATTTCTTACCATGAAGAAGAATCTGGTTTCTTCGCTGGTTATGCTGCTGTAATGGATGGCTATACTAAACTTGGTGGTACTTTCGGTGGTGCTGGTACAAATGCTGCATGTAATAGATTTGCTTATGGTTATGTACAAGGTATCCAAGCTGCTGCTTTAGCATTAGATGAAACAGTAGATGTTACTATTTCATTCTTATATGGTGGTTCATTCTCTTCTTCTACAGAACTTCAAACTCAAATTTCTGGTTGGTACAACAATGGTACTGAAGTAGTATTCTCTTGTGGTGGTTCTATGCTTCAATCTGTAAAGGCTGCTGCTGCTGAAACTGAAAACGGCAAGATCATTGGTGTTGACGTAGACCAAGCTAATGAATCTGATAGAGTTATTACTTCTGCTGTTAAGGGCTTAAGTGAATCTGTTCAACTTGTTCTTGGTGAATGGAACAATGGTGAATGGGATAGCAAGCTTTCTAATCAATTATCTAACCTAGGTGTTAGTGATGAAGCTACTGGTATTCCTACAGCTGATAGTTCTTGGAGATTTGAAAAGTTCACAGTTGAAGAATATGAAGCTATTAAGGCTCAAGTTGCTAGTGGTGAAATCGTTATCAGTTCTGAATGTGATGATTTATCAACTGCTGCAGGTTGGGATAGCTTAAAGGCTCTTTGCACAAACGTTAATTTAAATCTTGAATATTAATTAACAAAAATTCATTTAGAAGGCACCCTTTGGGGTGTCTTCTTTTATAAGATATAAAGGAGAAAAAAATGGAAGATAATTGCGTAATTGAAATGCGTCATATAACTAAAGTCTTCCCAGGAATTATTGCCAATGATGATATAAATCTTGGACTAAAAAAAGGGGAAATACACGCTTTACTTGGGGAAAACGGAGCTGGTAAATCAACTCTGATGTCGGTGCTATTTGGTTTATACCAACCCGAAGAAGGTGAGATTTTATATAATGGCAAACCTGTTAAAATAACTGATCCTAATGTTGCGACATCTTTAGGCATTGGCATGGTGCACCAACACTTTAAGTTGGTTGAATGTTTTACCGTTCTAGATAACATCATCCTAGGTGATGAGGATTCTTCTTTTGGCTTTGTTTCTAAAAAGAAGGCAAGGGAAAAAGTATTAAATCTTTCTAATACTTATGGTTTACATGTTGATGTAGATGCTAAGATTTCTGATATTACTGTTGGTATGCAACAAAGAACGGAAATTTTAAAGATGCTATATCGTGATAATGATATCTTGATTTTTGATGAGCCTACTGCTGTTTTAACTCCGCAAGAAATTGAAGAATTAATGCAGATAATGGTTAATCTTAAAAATGAGGGTAAATCAATTCTATTTATATCTCATAAATTAAATGAAATAATGGCTATTTCTGATCGTTGTACTGTACTTAGAAAAGGTAAGTGCATCGGTACCGTAAATATCAAAGATACTACTAAGGAAGAATTATCAGCGATGATGGTTGGTAGAAACGTTAACTTCACGGTTGATAAAAAGCCTAGCAAGCCTGGTAAGAAGGTTCTGGAAATAGAAAATCTAGTTGTTAAGTCTCATACTCATAAAAAGAATGCAGTTAATAATGTTTCGATGTATGTAAGAGAAGGTGAAATTGTATGTATTGCTGGTATTGATGGCAATGGCCAAAGTGAATTTGTTCATGCGATTACTGGTCTTGATAAGATTGAATCAGGTAAGGTAATCTATGAAGGTGAAGATGTAACTAATAAGTCAATTCATTATAAGAATACGCATGGCTTTGCCCATATTCCAGAAGATAGACATAAACATGGTTTGGTTCTTGATTATAATCTTGAACAAAATCTAGTTTTACAAAGATATTTCGAACCAGAATTTGAAAAGAATGGTTTTATTAGATTTGATAAAGTAAGAGAATATGCTGATAAATTAATTGATGAATATGATGTAAGAAGCGGACAGGGTCCTATCACTGTTACTCGTTCAATGTCTGGTGGTAATCAACAAAAAGCTATTTGTGCAAGAGAAATGGATAGAAAACATTCATTACTTATTGCGGTACAACCAACCAGAGGCCTAGATGTTGGTGCTATTGAAGATATCCATACTAAGATTGTTAGAAAAAGAGATGAGGGTGATGCAGTACTTCTAGTATCACTTGAACTTGATGAAGTTATGGATCTTTCAGATAGAATCTATGTCATGTATGAAGGTGAACTTGTTGGCGAATTTGATCCAAAGAAGATTTCGGTTGAAGAGCTAGGCTTATATATGTCTGGTGCTAAAAGAAATGATATTAGTAAGGAGGAAAAATAATGAGCGAGAAAAAAGATTCTAAGTTTAAAAAGCTTATAAAGAGTGATGGCTTTAGATCATTATTGTCTTCTATCATTTCTATTTTGATTGGTATCTTTGTAGGTTTCTTGGCAATGGTTATCATTACCTTCATTAGTCCAAACAATACATTATCGGATGCTTTTGGTGGTTTAAAGATAATGTTCTCAGGACCTTTCTCATCTAGTGTTTCTAAGTATGTGCTTTCAAATACTGGCAATATGATTTTCTACGCTGTACCTTTAATTTTTACAGGTCTATCAGTTGCGATAGCTTACAAGACTGGTTTATTTAATATTGGCGCTCCTGGTCAATATATCATGGGCACTATTGGCGCATTGCTTGTTGCCTTATATATTCCAACAACAACAAGACTTGGTGGCATTGGTGTTTGGTTTCTAGCCTTACTTGCAGGTGGCTTACTTGGTGCCTTATGGGGAATGATACCGGGTGTTTTAAAGGCATTCTTTAATATAAATGAAGTTATTATTTGTATTATGACTAACTGGATTGCGGCAAACTTGTCTTCTTGGATTTTCAAGTATACTACTGCGATTCAATCAACTGAAAACACAAAGGGTGGTTTCTTAGCTAAGGTTTCTAATAACTATACACCTAAGATGGGCCTTGATAAACTTTTTCCTGGTTCTTTAATTGATGGTGGTATTATCATTGCGATTATTGTTGCGATAGTAATTTATATCATTATGAACAAGACGGTATTTGGTTATGAACTAAAGGCATGTGGCGCTAATAAAGATGCATCAAGATATGCCGGCTTAAATGAAAAGCGCAATATCGTTACTTCAATTGCGATTGCTGGTGCTTTAGCAGGTATGGGCGCTGCCTTATATTATCTAAATCCTGGCATTGAATATAAGTATGTATCTCAATATTCTGGTTTACCTTCATATGGTTTCAATGGTATCGCAAGTGCATTTCTAGCGAATTGTAATCCTATCGGCATTGTGTTCTCGTCTTTACTAATTAGATATCTAAATGCTGGTGGTGACTATCTAGTTAAGGTTGGCTTTAATAGATATGTTGCTGATGTAGTAGTTGCGGTAATTATTTATATGGCTGGCTTTACAAGAATTATTCAAGACGCTCTTTCTTCTATTTCTAAGAAAAGAGATAAGCGTCATCTTGATCATAGATTCGATACAGAAGTCGTATTAGAGAAAAAGGAGGATAAATAATCATGAGTAACTTTATTCTAATTTTACAAAAGACAATGATTTATGCGGCTCCACTTCTAATAGTTGCGCTTGCTGGTTGTTTCTCTGAAAGATCTGGTATTATCAATCTAGCATTAGAAGGTGAAATGATATTTGGCGCCTTT
The DNA here is from genome assembly GCA_963619285.1 of Oscillospiraceae bacterium. Classification (GTDB taxonomy): domain Bacteria; phylum Bacillota_I; class Bacilli_A; order Erysipelotrichales; family Erysipelotrichaceae; genus Colivicinus. Next base: position 30,693 of record CAVEWG010000012.1, read on the forward strand.
ATTGGTGCATTGTGTGTCAATTCTTGGCAAGTGGCTGGAACATTTGTAGACAATCAACAATTAATGTTTGTCTTAGCCTTGCTTATTTCTGGTGTTGCTGGTGCTTTGTTTTCTTTGCTTTTGTCGTTTGCGGCAATCAAGCTTAAAGTAGATCAAACTATTGCGGGCACTGCTTTAAATATGCTTGCCCCTGCGATTTTCTTAACAGTATGTCTTGTATTCTTTAATCAAGAAAAACTAGTTATGAATCCAATGCCAACTTATGTAATATTGCATAGTGGTGACATGAATCCAATCTACGAAATATTCTTCAATAAGGCTTATATTTCAACATATATCATCTTTGTGTTATATGTATTACTTTCTATATGGTTATATAAATCAAAGACTGGTACGCATTTAAGAGCTTGTGGTGAACATCCTCAAGCTGCTGACTCTGTTGGTATTAATGTATACAAGATGAGATATCTTGGTACTACTATTTCCGGTTTCCTTGCTGGTATTGGTGGTTATGCTTATATCGCTACTGTATCGGCTGGTACTGCTGAATCATCAGTTGGCGGTATGGGTTTCTTAGCACTTGCGATTATGATATTTGGTAACTGGAATCCAGTTGGCATCTTCTTTGGATCATTGTTGTTTGGTTTCCTTAAATGTGTCGGACCTCTAGCTGGTCAAATTTCATTCCTAAATGCTTTAGGTTTAGATATTTATTTTTATAACATCATTCCATTTATCGTGGTAATAATTGTGCTTATTATTTCGCGTAATAAATCCGGATGTCCAAAGGCTGAAGGTATCCCATATGATAAGGGACAAAGATAATAATTTGGGTATTTAACTAAGAGTGTGGATACCCCTATAAACAAACGTGGTTAGGCTA
>CAVEWG010000013.1:0-25092 GCA_963619285.1 Oscillospiraceae bacterium
CTGAATATAAACGATAATAGTCAATTAGTAGTGGTTACTTTTCGACACTACTCAAGTATATTAAAAAAGAAAGATTAACTGAAAATAAACTTTATATGCAGTTTAGTTTCAGTTTAGAAAACGTTTATATACTCATGATGTAAAAAGGAGAAAATCTATGAAAGAAGTAAAATCACCTAAAAAGCCGCTATATTATTACTATGGTATTGCACTTTTAATAATTTTGTTTTTCAACATGGTTGTTTCGCCTCTTCTTATAAACGCAAGAGTACAAGAAGTAGACTATGGAACTTTCATGAAGATGGTAGAAAACAAAGAAGTAGGCAATGTAGAAGTTAGTGATTCAGAAATAATTTTCACAGACAAAGACAATAGCCAAATATATAGGACAGGTGAAATGAATGATCCTAATTTGACTGAAAGATTATATGAATCAGGCGCTACTTTCACTAAAAATATTGAAACAGGTAGTTCGCCAATTCTTAGTTTTCTTTTAAGTTTTATCTTACCTATCGCAATATTTATGGCCTTTGGCCAATATTTATCTAAAAAGCTTATGTCTAGTGTTGGCGGGCCTAATGCCATGTCTTTTTCACTTGGCAAAAGTAATGCCAAAGTATATGTTCCATCAAGCGATGGTATAAAGTTTGATGATGTTGCAGGAGAAGATGAAGCTAAAGAAAACTTAACAGAGATTGTTGATTATTTACATAATCCTAAAAAGTATTCAGATGTTGGTGCGCAAATGCCAAAAGGTGTTTTACTTGTAGGTCCTCCAGGAACTGGTAAGACAATGTTAGCCAAAGCCGTTGCTGGTGAGGCTAATGTGCCATTCTTTTCAATGTCTGGTTCTGAATTTGTTGAAATGTTTGTTGGTATGGGCGCCTCTAAAGTAAGAGACTTATTTAAACAAGCTAAAGAAAAAGCACCATGTATTGTCTTTATTGATGAAATAGATGCTATTGGTAAGAAAAGAGATGGCCAATTATCAGCTAATGATGAACGTGAACAAACACTAAATCAATTACTAACAGAGATGGATGGTTTTGAGGGTAATAATGGCGTCATTATTTTAGCCGCAACCAATCGTCCAGAATCACTAGATCCAGCTTTAACTCGTCCAGGTAGATTTGATAGAAGAGTTCCGGTTGAGCTTCCTGATTTAAAGGGAAGAGAAGAAATATTAAAGGTACACGCTAAAAAGATTAAAGTAGCAAGTGATGTAGATTTTCATACAATAGCTCGTATGGCGGCGGGTACCTCTGGTGCAGAACTTGCCAACATTATTAATGAAGCCGCTTTGCGTGCTGTTAGAAATAATAGGAATGTTGTTAATCAATCAGACTTAGAAGAAAGCATTGAAGTGGTTATTGCTGGTTATCAAAAGAAGAATTCTATTATGAGCGATCAAGAAAAAAGAATCGTTGCCTATCATGAGGTTGGTCATGCCTTAGTTGCAGCTTTGCAAAACAATAGTGCTCCTGTTCAAAAGATTACTATTATTCCTCGTACTTCTGGGGCCTTGGGTTATACGATGCAGGTTGAACAAAATGATAAAGTGTTGATGAATAAAGAAGAACTCGAAAATAAAATAGCTACTTTAACAGGTGGTAGAGCTGCAGAAGAATTAGTATTTAAACAAATCACAACAGGCGCTAGTAACGATATTGAGCAAGCTACTAAGCTAGCTAGAGCCATGATTACACGATATGGCATGTCTAATGAGTTTGATATGGTTGCCCTAGAAACAATTAATAATCAATATTTAGGTGGCGATGCTTCCCTGTCTTGTTCTAGCGATACACAAAAAGAAATAGATAAAAAAGTTATTGAGCTAGTTAAAAAACAACATGAAAAGGCCTTTAATTTATTAGCTGATAATAGAGATAAATTAGATGAGCTGGCAAATTATCTATATGATAAAGAGACAATTACTGGTGAAGAGTTTATGAATATATTAAATGGAAAGGAAAATGTATGAGGAACAAGTTTAAGTGGGGCGAACTAATTACTGGTCTTTTATTAATAACATTAGGTATTGTTACATTTATAAAACCTGAGAGTATCTTAACAAGTGCGGTTGTTATATATGGAATAATTGTTATAGTGATGGGAATTGAAGATCTTATTAAATTTGTTCATATATCAAGTTTTACAGGCTTTGGTCCAACATTGTCGCTTATTTCGGGAATTTTAAGTGTAATGTGTGGTGTTATGCTCATTTCAAATCCAAGCCTTGGTAAGTGGGCTTTAATGGTTTTGTTTCCTATATGGTTTATTGCTCATTGTATATCAAAGCTTACAAGAGTGCGTTTTATGAGACAATTTTCTGATTCTTTCTATTATGTGTTATCGATGATTTTAAATGTAATAGGAGTAGTTCTTGGTGTAATGATGCTATTTTCTCCATCGCTTTCATTTATGTCTATTAAAGTAATTTGTTATATTGCGGCAATTTATTTGATTTTCTTTGGTATAGAAAATATTGTACAAGCGTTTACTAGAAGGGATTTTGATTATTAATGGAAGAAAATAAGATTCAAGCACCTAATATTGAAAGTAAATTACGTCAACATATTGTAAGAATGCCAGAAGCCACATATGAAGCAAGTGGGATTATTGTTAATGGCAGAAGAATTAAAAGCTTAGTGTTTACGACTGATTTAGCCATCATTCGAAATTGCGATGCAGATGCGGTGTTTGCGGTATATCCCTTTACGCCTCAACAAGCTATAAGTGATGCCATTATTCGTTGTTCATATATTCCGGTATTTTGTGGAGTAGGTGGGGGCACTACAAAAGGGTTTAGAACAGTAGGACTTGCTAAAGATGGTGAAGCTCAAGGAGCAATGGGCGTTGTCTTGAATGCTCCAATATCTGATTTAAATTTATTGGCAGTAAGTAGAGCAGTTGATATTCCTGTAATTATCACGGTAGCTAATAAAGATACTGACATTGAAAGCAGAATCTTGCATGGTGCTTCAATATTGAATGTGGCATGTGGCAAGGATACGCCAAGTGTTGTAAAAGATATTAGGGATAGGTTTCCTGATGTTCCTTTGATTGCTTCTGGTGGCAAAACAAACGAAAGTATCAAGGAAACAATAGATGCAGGTGCTAATGCGATTACCTATACACCACCTTCTACTCAAGAATTATTTAAGGAGTTAATGAGCGTGTACAGAGGTTGAAAATCGCCTTTAAAATAAGGAATTTATCACTTTTTGAAACAAATTATAAATTCAACGTAAAAAATTAAAAAATGCGTTGAATTTTTTTATTTAATCGCGTTAAAATGAGTGGGCAAAGGAGGAAATACTATGGATGTTCATTTGTGTGAATGTTTAAAGAAAGATATAGATGAGCACCCGAGTATGGAATCATCTATTTCTTTCTTCTAATTAGTAAGGAGGAAAGAAATGTTAGAAAAAGTATTTGAATTAATTTCTAAAGGCGATTTCAAAGAGTTGAAAGAGCTTTTAAGTGACGCCAATGAATCAGATGTTGCGGAAGTTTTAGATGAACTTTCAAAAGAAGATTTGGCGGTTGTTTTTAGATTGCTAAAAAAAGATGAAGCTGTTGATATATTCTCATATATGGATAGCGATACCCAAGAAAAGTTAATTGAGACTTTAAGTGATAAGGAAGTTGCTGGTATTGTATCAAAACTATATATCGATGATGCTGCTGATTTGATTGATGAATTACCGGCAAATCTTGTTAATAAGGTCTTACAAAATGCCAGCCCTATCAAGAGAAAGGCGATTAATGAGATATTAAAGTATCCAGAAGACTCTGCAGGATCTATTATGACTGTCGAATATGTCGATATTAAAAGCGGCATGACAGTTAAGGATTGTTTTGATCGAATTCGTAAGATTGGCTTAAATAAGGAAACGGTTTATATCTTATATGTTGTAGATACAAATAGGTCTTTGATTGGTGTTACAACTGTTAAGGAATTATTGATGCATGACTATGAAACTAAGATTAATGATTTCATGGAAGAAAATGTCATTTCAGTAACAACCAATGAAGATAAAGAAGAAGTCGCAAAGATGTTTGATAAGTATGATTTCTTAGCTTTGCCGGTTGTTGATAATGAAAATAGACTCGTTGGTATTGTTACGGTCGATGATGCCATGGATGTAATGAGCGAAGAAAATGAAGAAGACTTCGAAAAGATGGCTGCCATGGCTCCAAGTGAAGATGATTATTTAAAGGAACCTGTTCTTGTTCAATATAAAAATAGAATTGTATGGCTACTTGTGTTAATGCTTTCTTCAATTGTTACTGGTAAGATTATTACTAATTATGAAAACGCGTTTGCGGCTGTACCACTTCTTGTATCATTTATTCCGATGCTGATGGATACAGGAGGAAATTGTGGTTCACAAGCTTCAACTATGGTAATTAGAGCTCTTGCGACAGATGAATTAGAACCAAAAGATATTTTTAAGGCTTTATGGAAAGAAGCTAGAATTGGTGTACTATGTGGTGCTACTCTTGGTCTTGTCAATGGGCTTAGAATTTATATTCAATATGGAAATGCTGGTATTGCTTTAGTTATTGGTATTACTTTATTTGTAACGGCTGTATTGTCTAAGTCTTTGGGCTGTATTTTGCCAATGCTTGCTAAGGCATGTAAGCTAGATCCTGCTTATATGGCTTCACCTTTAATTACAACTATCGTTGATGCTGGTTCTTTGGCTATTTATTTTAATATTGCGCTAGCTCTTTTAAATATCTAAAATAGATAGTATGAAAAAAATAAAAGAGTTATATATAAAATACAAAGAGGTAATTAATTACTTGTTCTTTGGTGGCTGTACATTCCTTGTGAGTGTTATTTCATTTTATTTATTTAACAAGGTATGTGGTTTTAATGAACATGTTGCTAATGTGTTGTCTTGGATATTGGCTGTTTCTTTTGCTTATATTACAAATAAGAAATATGTATTTGAATCAAAGACAAATGATAAAAAAGATTTGTTAAAAGAAATTGGCTCCTTTGTGTCAGCTAGACTTTTAACACTAGTAATGGAAGAAATAATTCTAGTAGTAGGTGTTAACTTATTACATATTGATTCAATGATTGTTAAAGTGCTTGCTCAAATAATTGTTATTGTTTCTAATTATTTCTTGTCTAAATTGTTTATTTTTAAAAAGTAGTATGCGTTTAGTAGTTCAAAGAGTAAAACATGCTAGTTGTACCATTGATGGTAATGTAACAGGCTTAATTAAACAAGGCTTTATGGTTCTTGTTGGCTTTGGCGAAGATGATACAAAAGAAATAGCTTTAAAGATGGCTAATAAGTTAAGTAAGCTTAGAGTGTTTGAGGATGAAAATGGCAAGATGAATCTAGGCCTTAAGGATATTAATGGTTCTATCTTGTCTATTTCGCAATTCACTTTATATGCTGATTGTTCTAAGGGCAATCGCCCTTCCTTTAATTTAGCTATGAAGGGGGAAGATGCTAGTAAACTATATGATTACTTTAATTCGGTATTAAGAGATTTGGGTTTTGATGTTCAAACAGGAGTCTTTGGTGGCGATATGAAGATTGATTTATTAAATGATGGTCCAGTTACAATAATTATGGATTCAAAGGAGCTTCTATGATTGAAAAATATGCTTTAGATGATATTGTACAAATGAAAAAAGATCATCCATGCAAAAAGTCTAGCTATTGGAAGATTATTAGAGTCGGCACAGACATTAAAATAAAGTGCCAAGGATGTGGTGCCGTGGTGATGATGGAGCGTAGAGAATTTGAGCGAAAATGTAAGAAAATGATCTACGAGGCTTCAAAATCACAAGAAAATGGTGAATAATGCTATGTTTTATAAAACAAATGTAGTAAAATGGTGTCACGCTTATTAAGAGGTGAATTATGTTAAGAGCAGTATTATTAGTTGTTTCTATATTACTTATTATTATATCTTTGTTACAAAGTGGTAAATCTGATGGATTGAGCGCTTTTACAGGATCTAGTGATTTAGGACTTTTCCAAAATGTTAAGGAAAGAGGTCCTGAAAAAGTAATATCAAATGTTACTATGGCACTTGGAATTTTATTCTTTGTCTTAGTAATCATCATTAGAGTTGTGGAAGGGTAAGCTGTTACCCTTTTATTTTTTATGGGAATTAAAGAAGTTGCAGTAAATAAAAAAGCCTATCATGACTATGAGATATTAGATAAATATGAGGCTGGTATATCTTTACTTGGAACAGAGATTAAGTCTGTTAGAAAGGGAAAGGTTCAGCTAAAAGAGGCATATGTATCTTTTATCAAGGGTGAGGCTTATATAAAGGGAATGAATATTGCCCAATATGATCATGGCAATCGTTTTAATCATGATGAAACACGTGATCGTAAGTTATTGCTTCATAAATATGAGATTACTAAGCTTTATTCAAAGACTAAGCTTCAGGGTTTGACAGTTGTTCCTTTAAAGATGTATTTAAAAGATGGAAGGGCAAAGCTTGAAATTGGTTTGGCTCGTGGTAAATCTTTATATGATAAAAGAGAAGATGATAAACTAAAGACAATGAAAAGAGAAGCTTTGAAGGCGATGCGTAGATGAAGAAGGGCTTGATAGTATTTGAAATAATTGTTCTTGTGTTACTTATTGGTGTAACTGCTTATACTGGTTATGCCTTTTATAATGTTTCAAAGGAAAAAACTGAGCTTAGTAGCGAGGTTAGTAAGTTAGAGGAAAGTATTTCTAATAAGGAACAGGAAATAAGTGATATTAATAATGAAATAAGCAGTAGTAAATCCAAAAATGAGGATAAGGTTAAGGAGTATGAGAAATGGCAAAGACACAAAGAGAAGCTAGAAAATCTACTTGGATATTAACTGCTTATCTTTTGGTGGCTATTTGTATATTGTTATCTTTGGTTTTGATTAATTTTTATTTTAAGTTAGAAGATACAAAAGAGGAGATTGTTAACTTAAATGAAAGAATTACTACTTTAAATAGTGATGTTGAAACTAAGAATAATGAGATTACTACTTTAGAAGCTGATTTAAATTCAATAAACAATATTGATGATTCTATTTCTACTATTAGAGAAGAATATTTTAAATTAGCGGTAGAAGCTGATGAAAAAGCTCGTAATCATGAAGTGGATTTTAAGATATGTTATCTAACTTTTGATGATGGTCCTTATCGTTCTACAACGCCTGAATTTTTAGATATTTTAGATGAAAAAGATGTGCTTGCAACTTTCTTTTTACTTAAAAAAGAAGACGTAGATGATTTATATTTTAGGGAAATGTATGCATGTCATACCTTAGCTAACCATACTGCTCATCATAATCTTAAAAGTGGTGGCACTTATGCAAATGAAGATGCGTTTATTGCGGATATTGAAGAAAATAGAGAATTTATTCAAAATTTATTAGGTTATACAACTGAGGTAATGCGTTTTCCTGGTGGTTCACCTCAAGCTACTTATTCCGGCTTAAGTAAGAGTGAAATAGTAAGTAGACTTAAAGATATGCATTATGGTTATGTTGATTGGACCTTAACAACAGGTGATGGGGAAGGGATAAAAGAGCCAGATGTTTTTTTGCATAACGTCATAGATTATTCAAATAATTTTGATGTTATAACGGTCCTTATGCATGATTATAGTAAAAATACTGCTGCTTGTTTATCTGAAATGATAGATGAACTTTCTAATCAAGGCTTTATTTTCTTGCCTTTATGTTATGATTCTATGGCTGTAAAGAAACAATAGGTTGGTATATTTATGAAAAAGAGATTGTATTTATGTAGACATGGGCAAACTGTTTTTAATACTCAGGGTATTGCTCAAGGTAGAGTTGATTCACCTTTGACTGAACTTGGCATTATGCAAGCTAATAATGCCAAGAAGTATTTTGAAGAAAATCATATTAAATGTGATTATGTATATACTTCGCCACTTGGTAGAGCTAGACAAACTTGTAAGATTATTACCGGTAAAGATGGTGTCCCATTGGATGGCATAATTGAAGTTAATTTTGGTAAGCTTGATGGCCAAAGTTATTTGTTATGTAAACAATATCATGATGATTTTACTTCTATTGGTGGTGAAAGTAAGGATATAGCTGGGCAAAGGATGATGGATTGTCTAACTAAGACAATGGAAGAAGCTACAGGCGATGTCTTGGCTTTATCGCATGCCACTGTTGGTAGATGTTTTTACTATAAGGTAGTTGGCCATTATGATCCTGATTTTAGAATGCCTAATTGTGGTATTTCGATATATGACTTTGAAGATGGTAAGTTTACTTTTGTAGATTTGGTGGATCCTAATGCTTAAACTTGTTTTTCTTGATTTAGATAACACATTATTGAACAGTCAAAAGACTGTTTCTTTTAAGACTGCTTCAATGATCAAAGAACTATCGCAAAAGGGAATTAAGTTTATTATTAATACTGGTAGATTACCATATAATGTTGAATACTTAAGCGAATTTGTTGATACAAGAAATCTTGTATGTGGCAATGGCTCTTATATTAGAATCGATAATAAGCTTGTTTATGATAGGCCTTGTGTAAAAGATGATGTATATAAAATAATTGCTTATTCTAAAAGAATTAATCTACCTCCTCGTGTTTTCTTTGTGGATGGTGTTTATTCTTTTGTTGAGGTTCCAACACTTCCTACTTTTAAAGTAGAGGTTTTAAGTGAAAGTAATTTATTAGATAAGATTTCAAAAGAGAATGTTTATAAAGTATGTTTTGTCAAAGAAGATCCAAGTATATTAGGCGACGTTACTGATTTTATTCATTCTAATTTAGATAATTCTATAGCTGAACTTTCTAATCCACGTTTCTTGGAAAGTCATCATAAGGATGCGTGTAAGGGTGCAGGCATTGATAAAATATGCGAGCTTTTAAATATAAAAAATGATGAAGTGCTTGCGATTGGCGATAATGAAAACGATTTATCAATGTTTAATAGAGGCTATCGTAGTGCTGGCCCTTCAAATAGTTCTGATTCAGTGAAGAATGTTGTTGAATATGTTTCTAAATTTGATTGTGATAATGACGCAATTGTTGATATTGTTAAACATTTTATGTGACCATAGCTATTTTTCTTTTGTCTAGTTAGTTGTAAGGATACTTACAAAGGAGAAAAGATGAAAAACTTACAAAAATTGTTTACTGTTCTTACAGTTGGCGCAACTGTCTTATCGCTTGTTGGTTGTTCTACAAAGAAAGATGAAGTTGTTGAAGATTCAAATAATGATGAAATAATTGATACAAACCAAATCGCTAATCCTTGGAGTGAAGTAGATTCTATTTCAGAGGCTAAGGCAATTACTGGATTTGATTTTACAGTTCCAGAATCAATCGATGGCAATTCACAAAGCCTAGTTCAAGTTATGAATGATGAACTTATTGAAGTTAGATTTGGTGATGATATTATCGTTAGAAAGTCTAAGGGAAGTGAAGACAATTCTGGTAGTTTCAATAATTATGATACTGTAAAAGAAGAAGGCAATTTAACTGTAAAAGGTAATGGCGATACTTATAATGTAGCGATTTGGACTAGTGATGGTTATAGTTATTCAATTACTTCTAGTAATGGCTTAAGTATGGAAGCTATTACAGATGCGGTTAGTTCAATCAAATAATCATTTATTATTAGATAATTGGAAAGCTATGGAAGATAAAGATATTGTAGATTTATATTGGGCCAGAGATGAAAAGGCTTTAGTAGAAACTAAGGATAAGTATGAAAACTATTGTGGCAAGATTGCCTACAATATCCTTTTCGATTTTGAAGATGCCAAGGAATGTGTTAATGATACTTATCTAAAGACTTGGAATTCTATTCCTGATAATAGGCCTAGTAAACTTGGTTTATATGTTGGCAAGATTTGTCGTAATTTAGCTATTAATATGTTTGAAAAATATAATGCACAAAAAAGATCTGGCACCCAAACTGATTTAGCGCTAGACGAGCTTAGTAATTGTTTGGGTGATAAGGACAATGTCAAGGAATATGTTGACTATAATCTATTAAAAGATGCTATTAATAGTTTTCTTAAAGGCCAAAGTAAACAAAATAGAATCATCTTTGTTAGACGTTACTTCTATATGTCTAGTATTGATGAAATAGCTAAAGAATATGAAATGAGTTTAAGCGCAGTTAAGATGTCGCTTAAAAGAACTAGAGATAATCTTAGAGATTATTTAATTAAACAAGGATATAACTTATGAAAAATATAGATTTATTAAAGGCGATGAATGATATCGATGATAAATATATTGAAGAGGCTATGCCTTTAGCTTATAAGAAAGAAAAACATTTCAGCATTTTAAAATATTTGCCTGCTTTCTTTGGTTTGGTAATTGTGGCGGTAGTTGGTGTTAAATTAATTAATACAAGTTTTGATTTATCTGATAATAATGTAACCGTGGGAAATCCAAACGTTGAGTATCAAACGTTACAAGAAGCACAAAATGCCATCGGTTTTGACTTTAATATTGATTTAAGCAATTTTGATAATTTAGCTTATACAGTAATCAATAATGAAATATTAGATATATCTTTTAGTAATGGCGATGATTATTTGATTTGCAGAAAATCAAAGGGAAGCAAAGATAATTCTGGTGATTTTAATACGTATGACGTTGTTAGTGATGAGAATATAAATGGAACTAATGTTACTGTTAACTCAAGTGAAAATAAGGAACTGATTACTTTTATCTATGAAGGCTATTCTTATTCATTTAGTAGTAATTATTTAAATGAAGATCAATTGTTAAATATAGTTAAACAAATAATTCAATAATAAAAAGGAGCTTGATGCTCCTTTAAATTATAGCTTAACGAATTTGTCAACGTCTAATACGAAGATTGTAGCTCCGCCAACTGTAACTTCAATTGGCATTGGTGCAAATTCACCAGACATGAATGATGCGGTAGATGGTGCAACTTCAGTTCTTCTTTTTGATTCGTTGCCTATGATTTCGATTGCCTTTTCGACTTGTTCATCTTGGCAACCTACGATTAGTGTTGTATTTCCAAGTGATAAGAAACCACCAGTTGTTGCTAGTTTAGTTACTTGAAACGAATTGGCATTTAATGAGGCGCTTACAGAAGCAGAATCATCATTAGATACGATAGCTAGAATAAGTTTCATAGTTGTTCCTCCTATTTCTAATATAGATTATAACAAGATTTTGTTGTGTTATAAATTAATTAAGATAAAGTTCACATATAAATTTTGCGTGTATTGTATAATGGTGTAGTTATGATTAAGTTTGATAAAGTTTCAAAGACCTATAGGAATGGTACACATGCGCTATATGATATTTCTCTAGATATTAAAGATGGAGAATTTGTCTATATTATTGGAGAGACTGGTTCAGGAAAATCAACCATGATTAAGATTCTTGATGGTGAAGAGCTTCCTACTGGTGGAGATGTAATTGTTACTGGCATAAATATCGAAAAGAAGAAAAATAATAAAAAAGATAATGGTGTTAATGTTGGCAAATTAAAAAAACGCAAAGTACCTTTATATAGAAGAAATATAGGAGTTGTATTCCAAGACTATCGTTTGCTTCCAAAGAAGACTGTTTTTGAAAACGTCGCATATGCAATGGAAGTAGTTGATACGCCTAAAGATAAATTAAGACCAAGAGTTAGAGAAGTATTGAAGCTCGTTGGTTTATCTGATAAGGCTAATTCTTTTCCTAATGAAATCTCTGGTGGTCAACAACAACGTACGGCTATTGCGCGTGCTATTGCCAATAAGCCTAAGATTTTAATTGCGGATGAGCCTACTGGTAATCTAGATCCTAAGAAGAGTAATGAAATTATCAAGCTTTTTGAGAAGATTAATAGAGAAGAAAATACTACTATTTTAATTGTTACACATGATATCGAAACAGTTAGAAAACATCCTAAGCGTACTATCGAAATTAAAAATGGTCATATTGTAAGAGATAAGGCTGATGGTATAGCTGATGTTAAGACTACTATCGATAAAATGGATACAGAAACAATTAGTTTAAGTGATTTTGAAGGCTTGCGTTTAGACGGGGAGGATTTTGAATAATGTTCCATCGTTTTTTCAGACACATTAAAGAAGGTTTTATAGGTGTAGGAAGACACATTGGTATGGCGGCTAGTTCTATTGCGACAGTTGCGATTACTTTATTGTTGATTGGGTTCTTTCTGATTCTTACCTATAATTTAAATATTATTACTAAAGACATTGAAGATTCTATTTCCTTAAGTGCGCTTGTTAGCTATGATGTTGATTCATCTACTTTAAGCGCTATAAAGACACAAATCGAAAGTATTGATGGTGTAAAAAGCATTGAATATCGTAGCAAGGATGATGAGTTTACTTATTATGTAAATATGTATCCTGATATGAAAGAATTTAATGAATTATATCGTGATCAAAATCCTTTCCATGATGCTTATCTTGTAAGTGTTGATGAGGGTAGTGAACTTGAAACAGTTAAGGCCGCTATTGAAAAAGTAAATGGTATTGATTCAGTACATGATGGTGGTTCTAATACTTATTTATTAATCTCAGGACTTGAGAAAGTTAGATTCTTTGGTGGTATTTTAGTAGCTAGTTTATCGGTATTGGCTATTTATCTTATCTACAATACGATTTCAATCACTATTAGAGCACGTGATACCGAAATTTGGATTATGAAAAATGTCGGTGCTAAAAATGGCTATATTCGTGCACCATTCTTAGTAGAAGGCGTAATCATTGGCGTCCTTGGTTCAATTATTCCGATTGGTGCCATGATTGGTTCGTATATGTATATCTACAATAATACTGGTGGTAATTTACTTGGTGTATTTACTTTGGTAAGTCCTAATCCATTCTTAATTTATCTATGTGTTGTCTTATTGGTATTGGGTATTGTGGTGGGTTTTATAGGATCTTACTTAAGTGTTTCTAAATTATTAAGGAGTAAGCGATGATTAGAAAGATAATTTCTTTCTTTATGACTTTGTCTTTGGCGTTATGTTGCCTAGGGACAAAGACATTAACTATAAACGCAGATGATGATTCTTGTGACTATGATAGCGAATGCAGTGAGTCTGATAAGACTTGCCGTTTAAATGCTGCTAAAAAGAAACAACAATGTCTTCAAAGCGAAATTGAAAATGCTAAAAACAACCAAGAAGAATATTGGGCTCTAGCTTCTAAGTGGGCTCAAGAGGCCGAAACTTTAAATGCACAAATTTCAGAACTTCAACCACAAATTGATGAGTTGAATACTAAGATTACTAACTTAGAGACAAGTATCGCTGAAAAGGAAAGTCTTGTTTCAGAATTAAATGATCGTGTTTTAACGCGTATGGAATCAGCTCAAGGCACTATGCATTTTTCACCAATGTTAGATTTCTTACTTGGTTCTAATGGCTTTAGTGATATGCTTAGAAGACTATACGGCATTGAGGCTATTAATGCCAAAGAGGAACAAGATCGTAAAGAACTTGAAGATGTTATTAACTCTTTAAATGAAGAAAAGACTGAATTGGATGCTTCTAAGGTGGAACTTGATAGTAAGATGACTGATTTGCAAATTGCTCAAGAGGAAGCTGAATATAAAAATGAACAGGCTACTATTGCGGCTAATGAAGCAGCTGAGACAATTGCTGAATACCAAAACCAATTAGATGAACAATCGAAACTTATTTCAAATATTAAATTTAGTTCTGAAGATTTGATTAACTTGGATCCTCAAAGTGGTTTCTCATCTCCAGTTCCTGGCTCTACTATTTCTTCAGGATTCCCTTATTATCCTGCTAGTTTTGGTGGAGGTGTGCACCTTGGAATTGATTATGCAGTTTCTATGGGTTCTACTATTGTGGCCCCAGCTGATGGTATTATTGTAATTTCTGATGATAGTGGTTGTGCAGACTATGGCTATTTAGGCAATTCATGTGGTGGTGCTAATGGTGGTGTTTCTTATGGTGGCAACCAAATTTATTTCTTGTGCTCAGTTAATGGCACTGTTTATGCTTTAACATTCTCGCATTTAATGTCTGGTTCTTTACACGAAGAAGGTGTTGTTTTACAAGGGACTCAAATCGCAAGAGCTGGTAGTTCTGGTAATTCAACTGGCCCACATTGTCATATTGAAATGTATTACTTAGGAGAAGGTGAGAACGCTGATTTAGCTACTTATATTGAAATGTTAAACAATGGCGCATATTCTAAATCATTCAACTGTGGTTGGGGTAGTGCTGGTTTAAATACTATTTGCGCTAATAAGGGCAGCGCTCCTTGTAGACTAGATGGTTCTCAATATTTACCAGGTTAATTTATGGAAGAAAATAAAGAAAATACAGTAAGAATTAAGTTGAAGAAAGAGCCTCTAGGGCAAGAGCGAATTGAACTAGAGAAGAAAAAAAGACAAAAGCTTGTTATTACTTTAGTATGCGTGTTCTTGTTTATTCTTGGTTTATTGATTGGCTTCTTTTTTGCCAATATCAATAAAACAGAGCAAGCTGAAACTTATTCTAAGTTAGATGAAATAAAGAATATCTTTAAGAGTAGTTGGCTATATAGAGATGATTATGATAATTTAGATGAAGCTCTTGAACAACAAGCTTATACTGGCATGACTACTTTTAGTAATGATCCTTATACTACTTATATGTCTAATCAAGAGGCTTCTGATTACTATAATAATCAAATTAATATGTCTTATGTAGGAATTGGGGTTACTTATGTTCCTGGTACTTTTGTGGTAACTAGGGTCTATAAGGGTTCTCCAGCTGAAAATGCGGGTATTAAGGCTGGTGATGTTTTGATTAGTGCTAATGGCACTAAGCTTGAGGGCAAGACAAGCGATGAGGTAAGGGAACTTGTTCTTGGTGAAGAAGGAACTGTTATTGATCTTGAGATTTTAAGAAATAATGAAATTATTAATATCAAGGCTGTAAGGGGCAGTTTTGAACAAACTGTTTACGCTCAAAAATTAGATGATGACATTGTTTTATTAGAGATTATGTCGTTTGGTATTAACACTGGCAATGAATGTATTGAATATCTAAATGATTATACTGATTGTTCAAAGATTATTATTGATTTAAGAGACAATACAGGTGGATATGAGACAGCTGTACAAGAGGTTGCAGGTATTTTCCTTGGCAAAGATAAGGTAGTAATGCATAAGAATTATAGTGCCAATAAAAAGGACACTGATTATACTATTTCAAATGCTTATTATGATAATTTTAAGGACATTGTGATATTAACTAATAGCTATACGGCTAGTGCTTCTGAGGTTTTAACTCTAGCTTTAAAAGAAGGTCATGATAATGTGACTATTGTTGGTACTAAGACTTATGGCAAGGGTGTTATGCAGTCAAAGTATAACTTGAGTGATGGTAGTTCTATTAAATTAACTGTTGCATATTGGACTAGTCCTAATGGTAATTCTATTAATGGCGAGGGTATTTCTCCTGATGTAGAAATAGAGAATCATATGGCTTTAAATTATACAAGTGTTGCCTTTGATGGCGGCGATGATGGTTATTATTGCCTAGATTCTGTTTCAACTTATACCAACGTTATTCAATATTGTTTAGATTATTTAGGATATGAAGTGGATAGATTTGATGGCTATTTTGATAATTCAACTTTAAGTAGTTTAAATCAGTTTAAACAAGACTATGGGTTAGAGGCGGATGACAAATTGGATTCAGATAGCTATCGTGCAATAATTGCCAAGGTAATTGAACTTAAGTCTACTGATTTAACAAAAGATATTCAACTTAGTAAAGGAAGAGAAGTATTAAATGGATAATATATTGGCTTTGCTTACGCCAAAAAATCAGCTTGTTTATCTAGAACATGATATGACTTTAAGACAAGCTATAGAAAAAATGCGAGTACATCGCTATACAGTAATTCCGGTTATAAATGGTGAAACAGGTGTCTATATTGGCTCGGTTGCGGAAGGTGATCTTCTTTATAACTTGGTTAAGGAAGAAACTATTTCGATAAGAGATATGGAAGATAAAAATGTAACAGACATCATTCGTCCTAGGTTTATGCCAGCGATGAAGGTTGATACTTCTTTAAAAGAATTAGTTGATTTGATTACGATTCAAAATTATGTTCCTATCGTGGATGATAGGGGGATATTGATGGGAATTGTTACTCGTAAGTCGGCTATGAGGTATTTAATTGAGAAAATCGATGGAAAATAGTTGATTTTTGTTGAAAAATAGCCTGTGCTTAATTATAATAAATGAGCATAAATGCTTCCTGTCCCGGTAAGACAAGAAAGAAGGTACAAATTATATGCGTCAGACTACAATGCTAAAAGCTGAAGAAGTCAAAAAAGATTGGTATGTAATAGATGCTGAAGGTCAAACTCTTGGTAGACTTGCAACTAAGGTTGCTAATGTATTAAGAGGTAAGAATAAGCCTACTTACACACCTAATGTTGATTGTGGCGATTACGTTATCGTATTAAATGCTGCAAAGGTTGTCTATAGTGGCGACCAAGAAGAGAAGAAGATCTACTATCATCACACTGGTTATCCAGGTGGTCTTAAGAGTAGAAGTATTGGTTTAATGAAGAGAGAACATCCAGTTGAGCTAGTGGAACATGCGATTGAGGGTATGTTACCACACAACAAGTTGGGCGATCGTATGAGAACTCACTTATTTGTTTATGAAGGTGCTGAGCATCCTCATACAGCACAAAAGCCAATGGAGCTTAAGTAAGGAGAAATCTAATGCCTAAGAAGAAAACAAATGTAAATTACCTTGGAACAGGTAGACGTAAATCATCAGTAGCTCGTGTTTATATGAGTGCTGGTACTGGTGTTATTACTGTTAATGGTAAATCTCTAGATCAATACTTACCTCAAGAAGTCTTAAGAATGGTTGTTAAATCACCTCTTGTTATCACAAACACTGAAGATCAATTCGACATCAACATCAATGTTTATGGTGGCGGTTTAACTGGTCAAGCTGGTGCTATGCGTCATGGTATCGCAAGAGCATTACTTGAAGCTGGTGAAGATTACAGACCTGTATTAAAGTCTGCTGGATTCTTAACTCGTGATTCTCGTGCTAAAGAACGTAAGAAATATGGATTAAAGGGTGCAAGACGTGCTCCTCAATTCTCAAAGCGTTAATTTTATTCAAACACAGAGAAATACAAACCACTCATTATGGGTGGTTTTTTCTTGGTCTAAATAACTTATAAGTGGTCTTTATGTAGTAAAAAAAGCAAGATAAAGACCACTTATAATTTTATTTTTAAGATAATATTGATATAATTAAGCTATGGAAAGACTAATTGGTAGAGAAATAGAATGCAAAAGACTTGATAAATGCATGCAGGCCAAAACAGCACAACTAATAGTTGTCTATGGTAGAAGAAGAGTTGGAAAGACCTATTTGGTAAACCATTATTTTAAAGATAATATCGCTTTTAAAATAACAGGTGCATATGGGCAAACAAGAGATTTTCAACTTAGAAACTTTTCTGATGAGTTAAACAGAAGAACCAAACAAAATAAGCCTACGCCAAAGGATTGGAGGGAAGCTTTTAATAATCTTAGAGAATATATTGATGATTTATCTAAAGATGAAAAACAAGTATTCTTTATTGATGAGATGCCTTGGCTTGATACTAAAAAGTCTGGTTTTCTTGCAGCATTTGAATATTTTTGGAACGATTATGGAACAAGTAAAGATAATTTAATCTTTGTGATATGCGGATCAGCCACTTCTTGGATGGTTGATAATATCGCGAATAATAAAGGCGGTTTATTTAATAGACAAACTTGTAGAATTTATTTGGAACCATTTACGCTTGGCCAAACTAAAGAGTTTTTAATAGCCCAGGGAATAGATTGGTCTAATTATGACATAGCTGAGTGCTACATGATAATGGGTGGCATACCTTATTATTTGAGTTTATTAGATAGTGATTTATCTTATGTTTCTAATATAGATAATTTGTTCTTTAGAAAGAAAGCTGAACTTTGGGATGAATTTGATCATTTATATCAAACTTTATTTAAAAATAGTGAAAGATATATTCAAATAATGGAATGCCTATCACAAAAAAGAAGTGGTTATACTAGAAAAGAAATAGCCGAAAAAACAGGCATTGAATCCAATGGCAAATTAAGTAAAACTCTAGAAGATTTAATAAATTCTGGTTTTGTGAAAGTATCTTCTTTTTATGGAAATAAGAAAAAAGAAGCACTATACCAGTCGTCAGATTACTATACTAATTTTTATTTTAGATTTTTAAAAGATAACCATGGCAAAGATGAACATTATTGGAGCAAAGCGATAGATAATCCTTCAAGAAAGAGCTGGTCAGGGCTAACTTTTGAGCAATTATGTAAAGATCATGTTAATCAAATAAAGATGAAGTTAGGCGTTTCTGGTGTTCTTACTGATGAGTATATATGGTATACAAAAGGTGATGAGAAACTGGGAGTAGCGGGTGCTCAAATTGATTTGTTGATAGAAAGAAGAGATAGAATCATCAATCTATGTGAAATAAAGTTTTCTTCTCAAGAATTTATAATTGACAAAGACTATGATTTAAAACTAAGAAATAAAATAGAAGCATTTAGAAATAGCACTTCAACAAAATATGGTATACAACTTACCATGATTACCACTTACGGCATAAAAGAAAATAAATATAGTAGTATAGTTGGAAGCCAAGTAACATTAGATGATTTGTTTAAATAATTATAAGTGGTCTAAATGTTACAGAAAAAGCAAGATAAAGACCACTTATAATTTAAGGTGTGACAATGAAAAAGAATATAAATTCAGAAAAGCCAAATAAAGAGACCATAGAAGCTATCGAAGAAGTTGAAAGACTAAAGAATAATCACGATGTTGTGACATATAACTCTTTTGAAGAATTATTAAAAGATTTAGATGATGTTCAATAATAAATGAAATAAAACAATCATTTTTTCATAGTTCTTGAAATATCTTTCATAATACATGTGAAAAATATTAAAATAATATTTGTAAGTTTTTGAGGTGTTGTATGAAAAGGATATGGGAAAGTATAGAACAAGATGCATGTGGTATAGGTACTATCGTTAATATCGATGGACACGTAGACCACAAGGTATTAGATGATGCACTAAAGATTGTTGAAAAATTAGACCATCGCGCTGGACATGATGCTAGTGGTGAAGTAGGTGATGGTGTTGGCATACTAATCCAAATTTCACATAAGTTCTTTTCAAAGGAATGCAATAAGATTGGCATTTCTTTAAAGGATGAAAGATCATACGGCATTGGTATGTTCTTTTTACCAAGTGAAACTCTACCTTGTACATTTGCCAAAAGAATGTTTGAAGTAATTGCTTCTAAAAATGGTTTAAAAGTATTAGGATGGCGTAAAGTACCAGTTAATCCTGAAATATTAGGACAAAAAGCTGTTGATTGTATGCCTAATATTGAACAAGTCTTTATTGATAAGCCAAAAGACATAAATAAGGGCATTGATTTTGATCGTAAACTATATATCACAAGAAGAGAATTTGAACAAGGAAGTGAAGACACTTATGTTTGTTCTTTGTCTTCACGTACTATTGTTTATAAGGGTATGTTTTTGGTTAATCAATTAAGAGCTTTCTATAAAGATCTAAATGACGAAGATTATCAAACCGCTATTGCGATAGTTCATTCACGTTTCTCTACCAATACTACACCAAGTTGGCAAAGAGCTCATCCATATCGTTTTATTGCCCATAATGGTGAAATAAATACCATTAGAGGTAATGCTGATAGAATGTTGGCAAGAGAGGAGACAATGTCTTCTGATCTATTAAAAGATGACTTAAATAAAATATATCCAATCATTAATACTAGTGGATCTGATTCAGCCATGGTTGATAATACTCTTGAGTTTTTATATTACAGTGGCATGGAATTACCTTTGGCAATGATGCTGATGATTCCAGAACCTTTCAAACATAATTTGGCTATGGAGCAAGATAGAAGAGACTTTTATCACTACTATGCAACCATGATGGAACCATGGGATGGACCGGCTGCCATTATCTTTTCTGATGGTGACATGGTAGGAGCTACCCTTGATCGTAATGGATTAAGACCTAGTAGATATTATGTAACTGATGATGGAAGATTAATTTTGGCCAGTGAAGTTGGTGTTCTTGATATAGATGATGAACATATCATCAAGAAATCAAGACTAATGCCCGGTAAGATGCTTCTTGTTGATACTAGAGAAAAACGTATACTGTCTGATGAAGAAGTTAAACAAAAATATACAAGTGCTAAGCCATATGGTGAGTGGCTTGATATGAATTTGGTACATCTATCAGACATCAAGATTCCAAATAAGAAACCAATGGAATATAGTCAAAGTCAAAGAGATAAGCTATATAAAGTATTTGGTTATACATATGAAGATGTTAAAAATGTTATTTTGCCAATGGCTACAAGTGGCGTAGAGCCAACTTGTAGCATGGGAAGAGATATTCCTCTTGCGGTATTAAATGACAAGCCTTCTTCTTTATTTGATTATTTCCATCAACAATTTGCTCAAGTTACTAATCCTCCTATTGATTCGATAAGAGAAAAAGTAGTAACTGATACTACTGTTTATATTGGAACTGATGGTAATTTATTAAATGAAGCAAGCGAAAATTGTAGAGTACTTGAGGTGAATAATCCAATTTTAACTAATCTTGATTTAATGAAAATTAGAACTTTAAAGAAAGATGGTTTTAATACTGCTGATATTTCTTTACTTTACTATAAACATACTTCATTAAAGAAAGCCTTGGATGCTTTGTGTGTAGCGTGTGATAGAGCCTATAATAAGGGTGCTAATATTTTGATATTAAGTGATAGGGGTATTGATGAAAACCATGTCGCAATACCTTCTTTATTGGCGGTTAGTGCAGTTGAAACACATTTAGTTAACACCAAGAAAAGAACCAAAGTATCATTGATAATTGAAACCGGAGAAGCAAGAGATGTACACGCTTGTGCTGCACTATTAGGCTTTGGTGCGCGTGCTATAAATCCTTATTTAGCTCAAGATTGCGTAGTTGAATTAATTGAAAAAGGCATGCTTAATAAAGACTATCATTCGGCAATAGATGATTATAATGAAGCCTTACTATCAGGAATTGTAAAGACTGCTGCTAAGATGGGTATTTCTTGCATACAATCTTATCAATCATCTAAGATCTTTGAAGCCTTGGGTTTAGATAAAGAATTTGTGGAAACTTATTTCCCGGGAATATCTTGGAAAGTAGGCGGTTGTACAATTGAAACCATTGAAGATATGGTTATTAAAAACCACAATAAATCATTTGATTCTTTAGGGCTTGGTGTGGATACAACGCTAGATTCTGTTGGCTACCATGGCTTAAGAAGTAATGATGAAGCCAATGAACACTTATATTCTCCTGATGTTATTGTTGCGCTTCAAAGGGCGGTAAGAGATGGAAACTATGATGAATTTAAGGAATATACTTCTTTGTTGCATCATAAGAAAGCTCATACTTTACGTGATGAATTAGAATTTGAATATAGGAATAAAGCTATTCCTCTAGAAGAAGTAGAACCGGTTGAATCTATTGTGAAGCGTTTTAAGACAGGTGCTATGTCTTTTGGTTCTATTTCTAAAGAAGCTCATGAAACTATGGCTATTGCGATGAATACAATTGGTGGTAAGAGTAATACTGGTGAAGGTGGCGAAGAGCAAGAGCGTTTTGGCACTATTAAGAATTCCGCTATTAAACAAGTTGCCTCTGGTAGGTTTGGTGTTACTTCAGCTTATTTAAATAGCGCTGCTGAGATTCAAATTAAGATGGCTCAAGGCGCAAAACCAGGTGAAGGCGGACATTTACCAGGTGTTAAAGTATATCCTTGGGTTGGCAAGACTAGATATTCTACACCAGGTGTTTCTTTAATATCACCCCCTCCTCATCATGATATTTACTCTATTGAGGATTTGGCTCAACTTATTTATGATTTAAAAAACGCAAATCATAATGCACGTATTTCGGTAAAACTAGTATCTGAAGCCGGTGTTGGTACGGTTGCTTCTGGTGTTGCCAAGGCTGGTGCGCAAGTAATATTAATTTCAGGATTTGATGGAGGCACTGGTGCTGCACCTTTATCTTCTATCCATCATGCTGGCATGCCTTTAGAATTGGGCTTAGCTGATGCTCAACAATCGTTGATTGAAAATGGCTTAAGAGAAAAAGTAATTATTGAAACTGATGGAAAGCTTATGAGTGGAAGAGATGTAGCTATCGCCTGTCTTTTAGGTGCTGAAGAATTTGGCTTTGCCACAGGTCCCCTTGTTTCTATGGGTTGCATGATGATGAGAGTATGTTCTAAGGATACTTGCCCATTTGGTATCGCAACCCAAAATGAAGAACTTAGAAAACGTTTCAAGGGCAAGCCTGAGTATGTTGTTAATTTTATGAAATTCATTGCGATGGATTTACGTGAGATTATGGCTGAATTAGGTTTCCACACAATTGATGAAATGGTTGGTAGAAACGATTGTTTAAAAGTAAAAGATGAAAGTAATATTCATTTAAATAGATTAGTTAATACTAGTTATTCAAATGCTAATCATCGTCGCTTCGAAAAGGGTGAAGAATTCGATTTCCATTTAGATAAGACAATCGATGAAAAAGAACTAATTCCTTCTTTTAAGTCATATATTGAAAAGAAGAAAGCATTTAAGTATTCAATAAATGTATCAAGCGTTAACCGTACCACTGGTACATTACTAGGTTCTTTAATTACCGAAAAATGTGGAAGTAGCTTAAAAGAAGATACATATGTTGTTGAATGCAAGGGTGGAGGAGGCCAATCGTTTGGTGCCTTTATTCCTAAAGGAATGTCTTTATATCTAAAGGGAGACGCCAATGACCATGTTGGCAAGGGATTATCTGGTGGAAAGATAGTAGTTACACCGAGCGATAAATGTGCTTTCAATCCTAGTGAAAATATCATTGTAGGCAATGTTGCCTTATATGGGGCTACAAGTGGTAAGGCCTACTTTGAAGGAATTGCCGGGGAAAGATTCTGTGTAAGAAATTCAGGCGCGCAAGCTGTAGTAGAGGGGTGCGGTGATCATGGTCTTGAATATATGACGGGTGGCAGAGTTGTAATACTTGGCAAAGTTGGTAAAAACTTTGCGGCTGGTATGTCTGGTGGTATTGCTTATGTATATGATAAAGATCATGATTTATATAAGAAACTAAATAAGAGTCTTGTTACTATGCAAGAGGTTGATGATAAATTGGATAGACAACAGTTAAAAGAGATAATTGAGGATTATTATAAAGAGACCAATAGTCCTAAGGCCAAAGATATTTTAGATAACTTTGAACAAAGCGCAAATGAATTTAAGAAGATTGTGCCAAATGATTATGCTAAGATGTTGGCGGCTATATCGCATTTTGAGGAACAAGGAATAGATCATGAAAAGGCTGAACTTGAGGCTTTTCAATTGATTAAGAAGGGAGCTTAATATGGGAAAGATGGATGGATTTCTATTGTATGATAGACAAGATAATGAAACAGTTTCACCACTTAAACGTATTAAAAACTTCAATGAGTTTCATGTTCAAATAAGTGAAAGCGAAAGAAAGAAACAAGCTGCAAGATGTATGGATTGTGGGGTTCCGTACTGCCAATCTGCTTTAAAACTAAAGGGTATGGTTACAGGCTGTCCTTTGCATAATTTAATTCCTGAGTGGAATGATGAAGTATATAAAGACAACTTAAATCATGCTTTGGCAAGACTTTTAAAAATGTCTTCTTTTCCTGAGTTTACTTCAAGAGTTTGTCCGGCACTATGCGAAAAGGCTTGTTTAAATGGTGTCAATGGTAATCCTGTATCAATTCATGAAAATGAGTATTACATCATTGAAAGTGCCTTTGAAAAAGGCTTAGTCAAGCCCCAAATTCCAAGTGTTAGAACTGATAAGAGTGTAGCGGTTATTGGAGCCGGTCCTGCAGGTCTTGCGGTTGCGGATAGATTAAATAAGCGTGGTCACAATGTACAAGTCTTTGAAAGACAAGATAGAATTGGTGGTCTTTTAATGTATGGCATTCCTAATATGAAGCTTGATAAATCAGTAATCGAGAGAAGAAAGAAGCTTATGGAAGAAGAAGGTATTATTTTCCATACAGGTATTGATATCACAAAAAAAGAAGCTGAAGTATTACTTACTGATTATGATGTAATAGTTCTTGCGTGTGGTGCTAAAAAAGCTAGACAATTGAATGTAGAAGGTATTGATAGTATAGATGGTGTTTATTATGCGGTTGATTTTCTAACTTCTACAACAAAGAGCTTGCTAGACAACGATTTAAAAGAAGGGGCTTTTATTAGTGCCAAAGATAAAAATGTTGTCATAGTAGGTGGTGGTGATACGGGTAATGATTGTGTTGGAACTTGTATTAGACACAATTGTAAGTCGGTTACACAACTTGAGATGATGCCAAAACCTCCTCTTGATAGGGCAAGTGATAATCCTTGGCCTGAGTGGCCTAAGGTCTTAAAGACTGATTATGGTCAACAAGAAGCTATCGCTTTATTTGGACATGATCCTAGAATCTTTGAGACTACTGTTAAAAGACTAATAACAGAAGATAATAAGTTAAAAGAAATTGAGATTGTTCAAACCAAATTTATAGATGGAAAGCTAACTGAAGTAGAGGGAAGTGAAAAGATTATTCCTTGTGACTTACTTATTATTGCGGCAGGTTTTGTGGGATTTGAAGACTATATAAAAGAAGCTTTTAATATTGAAACCACAGCAAGAAATACAGCTTTAACCAAAGAGGGAAGCTATAAGACGAGTAATGATAAAGTATTTGCGTGTGGCGATATCAGAAAAGGCCAATCACTTGTTGTATGGGCAATTGATGAAGGAAGAAGATGTGCTAAAGAAGTAGATGAATATTTAATGGGCTACACAAATCTAGAATAGTAAGAAAAACGGGAATTTAACTTAGAGTGTGGTGTCCCCTATAACATAATGTGGTTGTCTTATAACACTTTTGTGGTTTGACTATAACAT
>CAVEWG010000014.1:0-12935 GCA_963619285.1 Oscillospiraceae bacterium
ATTATTAGCGTGATTATTCGACTACTTAGCTTACGTAGTCTTTTAGTCAGTTAATGGATAGCTTGTACTTATTTAGTTTTATTAAGATGGGCTATCGTCCATCTTTTATTTTTGTTAGATCAGTCATTTGACTTATCTATAGATTGAAACGATTATAGGAGGGTATTTATGAAAAAATTATTAGTCGTTTTGGTTAGTTTGTTCATGGTAGTTAGCCTAGCTGCATGTTCATCATCTTCATCTAGTAGTGATGATTCAAGTAGTGATGGTTCTGACACTGAATCAACTAGCGTAATCAAGATTGGCGGTTCTGGACCTACAACTGGCGAATATGCACAATATGGTCTTGCTGTTCAATATGGTGCTCAAGTTGCTGTTGATGAAATCAACGAAACAAGAGGCGAAGGCGAATGGAAACTTGAACTAAACTTCTTAGATGATAAGGGTGATGGAGAAGAAGCTTCTAAGGCTTATGCTCAACTTGTTGACTGGGGCATGCAAGTAAGTATGCTATGCACTACTACTGGTTCTTCTTTGGCTGTTGCTGATAGCTACAATGATGCTGGTATCTTTGCAATGACACCAAGTGGTTCTGCTCAAGATATCATTTCTGGTAAGGATTATGTTTATAGAATGTGTTTCGCAGATCCTGAACAAGGTACTGCTGCTGCTGATTATATTTCAGAACACAATCTTGCTTTAAAGGTTGCTGTATTCTATCAATCAGATTCTGATTACTCTGTCGGTGTATATGAAGCATTCAAGGAAGAAGCTGAAAAGTTAGGCCTTGAAACTGTTTCTACTTATTCTTTCACTGCTGATAACGCTACTGATTTCTCAACTGGCGTAAGTGACGCAAAGAATGCTGGCGCTGAACTTGTTTTCTTACCTCTATACTATGAAAATGACACTAAGATTATCTTAGCTTGCCAATCAGCTGGTTATACTCCTGTATTCTTCGGTGTTGATGGTTTCGATGGTGCCCTAGAACAAGAAGGTGTAGATGCTTCTGTATTTGAAGGTGTTTACTACTTAACTCCATTTGCTTATACTGCAAGTGATGATGCTACTGTTTCATTTGTTGAAAAGTATAATGCTCTATCTGGTAGCAATCCTAACCAATTTGCTGCTGATGCTTATGATGTTGTTTATGCAATCTATAATGCATTAGTTGAAGGTGGTGCTACTGCTGATATGTCTGCTCAAGACATGGGTGAACTACTATTAGCTGAATTCCAAAACGGATTCACATATTCTGGCTTAACTGGTTCTGATATGACATGGGATAGCGAAGGTGCTGTTGTTAAGGCTCCACTTGCATTCCAAGTTAAAGACGGAAGTCTAGTAGCTGCTAACTAATAACAGTTACTTTAAAGAAGTTGCCAATTGGCAACTTCTTTGCGTTTGATAAAAAAGGAGGGGGAATTAAATGATCTTTATATCTAATTTAATTGGTGGTATAAGACTTGGATCCATTTATGCGATTATTGCCCTTGGGTACACGATGGTATATGGCATTGCTAAAATGCTAAACTTCGCCCATGGTGATGTAATAATGATTGGTGCTTATGCTGCTTTTATCGCACTTTATAGAGCAGGACTTCCACTAGTTGCAGCCTTAATTATTTCAATTATTGTCTGTACGCTACTTGGAGTAATAATAGAAAGATTGGCCTACAAGCCGCTAAGACAAGCTAGCAGCTTAGCTGTTTTAATTACAGCTATCGGTGTCAGCTATTTTTTACAAAATGCCGCTTTATTAATATGGGGCTCTGCAGCTAAAATATTTCCTACTATCTTAGATTATGGATCTTTTTCTTTATTTAATGGTGAATTAAATATTTCTTATCAAATGCTTATAACTATTGGTACTTGTATCTTGATCATGTTTGGCTTAAACATGTTTGTAAAAAAGACTAAGATTGGTAAGGCTATGCGTGCATGCTCAGAAGATAAAGAAGCTGCCGCCTTAATGGGAATCAATGTAAACAACATTATTTCTTTAACATTCGCAATCGGTTCTGGCTTGGCTGCTGTGGCTGCGGTGCTATTATGTGCTACATATCCAACAGTTACGCCAACTCTTGGCTCTATGCCTGGTATTAAAGCCTTCACTGCTGCTGTTATTGGTGGCATTGGTTCTATTCCTGGCGCATTACTTGGTGGACTATTACTTGGTGTAATTGAAACCCTTGTAAAGGCATATGGATTATCGGAATTATCTGATGCGATTGCCTTTGGTGTATTAATTCTAGTATTACTATTTAAACCAACAGGACTTCTTGGTAAGAAAGTAAAGGAGAAAGTATAATGAAAAATCTTTTTAAGAAAAATCGTAAGGCTTTTACCTCTTACCTCATTGTTATTGTTGCCTATATCTTAATCACCGTATTAAATAGTGCGGGTTCTCTGTCGCAAACGATGAATGCCTTACTTGTTCCAACATGCGCTTATATTGTTGCAGCTCTTGCGCTAAATTTACTTGTTGGTTACCTTGGTGACTTATGTCTAGGTCAAGCAGGCTTTATGGCTGTGGGTGCCTTTACGGGTGTTGTATGTTCTGGTTGTTTACTTAGAAGTGGTTTCTCAGAAGTACTTGCCTTTATTATTTCAATTATAGTTGGTGGACTTATTTCAAGTCTATTTGGACTAATCGTTGGTATTCCAGTATTAAAACTAGATGGTGACTATTTGGCAATTGTTACTTTAGCATTTTGTCAAATCATCAAAACATTATTCTTAAATCTATATGTTGGTGTTGATGATAGTGGTCTTCATTTCTCGTTTATCAATGACACGACTAATTTAGCTAGTGATGGCGATCTTCTTATTAAAGGTGCACTAGGTGCTGCTACACCTAAGAAATTATCAGGATTTCTATCTGGTGTAATTTTAATCCTTCTTACTTTATTTATTATCTATAATCTAATAAATTCAAAGTCAGGTAGGGCGATTCAGGCTTGTCGTGATAATAAGATTGCGGCTACTTCACTTGGTGTAAACATTACTAAATATAAACTTATGGCCTTTGTTATTTCTGCCTTTATAACAGGTATGGCTGGTGCTTATTATGGCCTAGGTTATTCTAGTTTTAAGGCTACTAAGTTTGACTTTAACTTATCTATTCTAATTCTTGTATATGTTGTCTTGGGCGGTCTTGGTAATATGACTGGTACGATGATTTCTACAACTTTGTTGATTGTCTTACCTGAAGCTTTAAGATCATTTAATGACTATCGTATGATAGTATACGCAATTGTCTTGATTCTTGTAATGATTTTATCTAACAATAAAAAACTTATGAGTTATATGGACTTATATAAGACAAATATTTCTAATTTCTTTAAAAAGAAGAAAGGGGTAGACCATGAGTGATTATGTATTAGAAGCTAAAAAGCTTGGTATTGATTTTGGTGGTCTAACTGCCGTAAATAATTTTGATATCCAAATTGGCAAGAGAGATATCTATGGTCTAATTGGACCAAATGGCGCTGGTAAAACAACGGTATTTAACTTATTAACTAAGGTATATACACCAACAAGAGGCTCGGTTATCTTAAATGGTGTAGATACAAAAGATATGACAACTATTGACGTTAATAAGGCTGGTATCGCTAGAACTTTCCAAAATATTAGATTGTTTTCTAATATGACTGTTGAAGAAAATGTATTGATTGGTTTACATAACTCAATTACTTATTCAACACTTGAAGGTGTATTTAAATTTCCTCGTTACTTAAAACAAGAAAAGCAGATGCATCAAAAAGCTATTGATTTATTAAAGATATTCAATCTAGAAGAGTTCGCTGATACAAATGCATCTAGCTTACCTTATGGTGCTCAAAGACGACTAGAGATTGCCCGTGCTTTAGCCACAAATCCGTGTCTATTACTTCTTGATGAGCCAGCTGCTGGCATGAACCCAACTGAAACAGAAGAACTTATGAATACCATTAGATTTATAAGAGACAAGTTTAATATCGCAATTCTACTTATTGAACATGATATGAAACTAGTAATGGGTGTATGTGAAAAGATTACAGTATTAAACTTTGGTCAAGTATTAACTTCTGGTAGTCCTGATGATGTTAAAAATAATCCTGAAGTTATCAAGGCTTATTTAGGAGATTAATTATGTTAAAAGTAGAAAATTTACATATTAGTTATGGCTTTATTGAAGCTGTTAAAGGTATTGACTTTGAAGTAAAAGATGGCGAAATTGTTGCTTTAATTGGTGCTAATGGTGCCGGTAAGACTACGACTATGCATGCTTTATCGGGTTTGCTTAAGCCAAAAGAAGGAAAGATTTTTCTAGATGATAAAGAAATATCTAAGATTCCAGCCGATAAGATTGTTTCTTTAGGTCTTATTCAAGTACCAGAGGGAAGACATGTTTTCGCCTCACAAACGGTAAAAGAAAATCTAGAACTTGGTGCCTATCTTAGGAAAGATAAAGATGGCATTAAGGAAACACTTGACCATGTTTATGAATTATTCCCTCGTTTAAAAGAAAGAGAGAATCAATTGGCTGGTACTTTATCAGGTGGTGAACAACAAATGCTGGCGATGGGTAGAGCTTTGATGTCTAAGCCTAAAGTTCTTTTATTAGATGAGCC
This sequence comes from Oscillospiraceae bacterium, assembly GCA_963619285.1. Taxonomy (GTDB): domain Bacteria; phylum Bacillota_I; class Bacilli_A; order Erysipelotrichales; family Erysipelotrichaceae; genus Colivicinus. Next base: position 4,617 of record CAVEWG010000014.1, read on the forward strand.
TTCAATGGGTTTATCACCTTTGCTAGTAAAGGAAATATTTGCGATAATAAAGGAAATAAATAAAGCTGGTACAACAGTCTTTGTTGTTGAACAAAATGCTAAGATGGCGCTTGAAATCGCAAATCGTGCTTATGTTATGGAAACAGGAAAGATTGTTTTAACAGGAACTGGTGAAGAATTAATTTCTTCACGTGAAGTTCAAAAGGCATATCTAGGAGGATAAATTATGTATGTTAAAGATTGGATGACTAAAGATCCTGTGGTCTTAAGTCCTAATGACTCAATTACAGAAGCTTTTGATGTAATGAAAAAAGGTGATTTCCATAGAGTTCCTATTTGTTCTAATGGAAAACTAGTTGGTTTAATCACTGGTTCTACACTTGCTGATTTTGCCCCTAGCAAGGCTACAACATTATCAGTATATGAAATCAACTCTTTATTAAACAAAACACAATGCAAAGATATCATGATTACTGATGTTCATACTATTGATCCAGATGCGCTTTTAGAAGAAGCTGCTGAAAAGATGAATATGTATAATGTTACATGTTTACCTGTTGTAAAAGATGGAAATATTGTAGGCATCATTACCCAAAAGGTTATCTTTGGTGCTTTCATTGATTTGATGGGCTATTATTCAAGAGGCAGTAGAGTGGTTATTGATGTACCACAAGATGAAGTTGGTATCTTAAAGAAACTTGGTACAGTGTTAGCTGAAAGTAATATCAATATCACGCACTTTATCGTTACAAGATATAATGGTGTTCAAATTGTATTGAGAACTAGTGAAACTGATGATTTAAAGGTCACTTCAATCCTTGAATCACATGGTTTTAAGGTATCAGATCATAGAACCAATAATAATTGATTAAATAATAAGTATTGTTTATAATTTATAAGACAAAGAAAAGAAGGAAGTAACTTGTTTGTGACATTAGAGATGTTCTATTTGGTGCAAGGAACACGTAAAACTAGTGAAAAGTAGTCTTGGAGTTTATTATCTGAAATCAGTAAGATAATACGTTTCTCGCGTTAAGAGTTTAAGTTAAAAGTAAGGTGGTACCGCGATTATTCGCCCTTGTATCACCTTTTTTATTTGAAAAGGAGAGTTATGTTAGAGACAAAATACGACGCTAAAAAAGTAGAAGAAGGCAAGTATGATACTTGGCTTAAAAAGGGTTACTTTACAAGTGGTGATTTATCTAAGAAGCCATATTGTATCGTAATTCCTCCACCAAATGTAACTGGTAAGTTACATATTGGCCATACCTTTGATAATGCCTTACAAGATATGATTATTCTTTATAAGCGAATGAGAGGCTATGATTGTTTATGGCTTCCTGGTATGGACCATGCAGGTATCGCTACCCAAGCTAAAGTTGATGCTCGTTTGAAAGAACAAGGAATTTCACGTTATGACATTGGTAGAGAAAAATTCTTAGAAAAAGCTTGGCAGTGGAAAGAAGAATACGCAACATTTATTAGAAAACAATGGGCTAAGACGGGTCTATCTGTTGATTATTCTAAGGAAAGATTCACGCTTGATGAGGGTTTATCTAAGGCTGTTGTTAAGGTATTTGTAGATTACTATAAAGAAGGCTTAATTTATCAAGGCAAAAGAGTTATTAACTGGGACCCTGAAGCTAAGACTGCCTTAAGTAATATTGAAGTAATTCATAAAGATGTAAAAGGTAAGATGTATTACTTTAGATATCATTTAGTAGATAGTGATGAAACATTTGATGTTGCGACAACTCGTCCAGAAACGATGTTTGGTGATGTTTGTGTTGTTGTTAATCCAAAAGATGAAAACTTAAATCATTTAATTGGTAAGAAGTGTATCAATCCAGCTAATGGTGATATTCTACCAATTATAGGTGATGAATATATCGAAATTGGCTTTGGTACAGGCGCTATGAAATGTACACCAGCTCATGATCCTAATGACTATCAAATCGCTTTAAGACATAATCTTGAAATGCCTGTTTGTATGAACGAAGATGCAACAATGAATTCATTAGCAGGTGTATTTGAAGGACTAGATAGATATGCGTGTCGTGAAAAAGTAGTTGAAAGAATCAAGCAGCAAGGACAACTTGTTAAGATTGAAGAAATAGAACACTCAGTTGGTTTCTCTGAAAGAACAGATACGATGGTTGAACCATACTTATCTAAACAATGGTTTGTTAAGATGAAGCCTTTAGCTGATGATGTATTAAAGAATCAAGAAAATCCTGATACAAAGATTAATTTCTATCCAAAGCGTTTTGAAAAGACTTTTACTTCTTGGCTTGATGGAATTGAAGACTGGTGTATTTCTAGACAACTTTGGTGGGGACATAGAATTCCGGTTTATTATCACAAAGTTACAGGTGAAATATATTGTGAATATGATCCACCAAAAGACATTGAAAACTATGTACAAGATGAAGATGTCTTGGATACTTGGTTCTCGAGCGCTTTATGGCCTTTCTCAACATTAGGCTGGCCTGAAAAGACTGATTTACTTGAAAGATATTTCCCAACTGATTGTTTAGTTACAGGCTATGATATTATCTTCTTCTGGGTAGCTAGAATGGCTGTTTCTGCAAGATATTTTATGCATAATGTTCCATTTAAGGATTGTTTAATTCATGGTCTTGTTAGAGATGAACAAGGAAGAAAGATGTCTAAGTCTTTGGGTAATGGTATTGATCCAATTGATGTTATTGATAAATATGGCTATGATTCATTAAGACTATTCTTAACATGCAATTCAACTCCAGGTTATGATATTAATTTCTCTAATGAAAAGATTGAGGCCGCTTGGAACTTTATTAATAAGCTATGGAACGCAACTAGATTTGTGCTTATGAATATGGATGATGATTATAAGTATGAAGAGCCAACTCTTGAATTAGACCAAGATCATTGGATTGTTTATAAGTTAAATAACATTATTGATAAGACGGCTATGAATATTGACAGATATGAAATGGGTATAGCTGGTAATGAACTTATGAACTTTATTTGGGATGATTTCTGTGCCTCTTATATTGAATTCTCTAAAGCTGCATTAAACAGTGAAGATAAAGAACTTAAGCATAAGACATTAAATACTTTGATTTATGTTCTTGATGCCATTATTAGATTACTACATCCATTTATTCCATTTGTTACTGAAGAACTTTATCAAGCAATACATGGAAGTGATGTTTCAATTTGTACAGCTACTTGGCCTACTAAGATGGATTGTGATGAGACAAAGGCTAAAAATATTGAAGTACTTCTTGAAATCATTAAGGCAAGTAGAGAACTTAGAACAGAAAACAATGTTAAGCCTTCTAAAGAATTAGAAATTGTTATTGATGGTTATGTACCAAGTACGTCAGATAAAGCAATTCTTTCTAGAATGACTAAGCTTACAGTAGTTGACTTAATTTATGAGGAAACTATTGTTAGACCTATTTCTAAGGGCAAGGTTTCATTTAAGATGTCTGAGGTTGTTAATAAACAAGAAGAACTTGAAAAGATTGAAAAAGAATTAAAGAGACTTGATGGTGAAATCAAGAGATCTAATGCGATTTTATCAAATGAAAAGTTCTTGGCTAAGGCTCCTGAGGCTAAGGTAAATGAAGAAAAGGAAAAATTAGTTAAGTATCAAGAATCTTATAATACTTTACTAACAAAGAAAGAAGAATTGTTAAAATGAAGAAGTTTTTAGATGAATTTAAAGAATTTGCCATGAAGGGCAATGTCCTAGATATGGCGGTCGGTGTTATTGTCGGTACTTCTTTTTCAAGCATTGTTAATTCACTTGTTAATGATATCTTTATGCCTTTGATTGCTGCTTTAACAGGCGAAGTTCAATTTACAGAATTAAAGCTTGTTTTAAAGGGTTTAGATGATACCGCTATTACAATTAATTATGGTAATTTTATTCAAACTGTAGTTAACTTTCTTATCGTTGCCTTTTGTTTGTTCATGGTTGTTAGATCAATCAATAAGTTTAAAGCTTCTTTGGAATCTAAAAAGGAAGAAAAGAAGGAAGAGCCTAAACAAAGCGATGAATTAATTGCGTTAAATAAAATCATTGAATTACTTGAAGAAAACAATAAAAGATAGCGAAAGCTATCTTTTAAAATGTTAGAATACTAGTTAGAAAAAAGGGGAAAGAATATGAAAAAATCGACTTTTATAAAAATAGTTCAAACACTTGTTTTGACTTTATTGTTTTTTACAATTATGCCATGTAAGACGATTAGCGCTTACACTGATAACTATATAGCTTATGCGCTTGATTCTAACAATAATGCAGGACCTTTTTATACTAGTGTTGATAAAGCATTGAAGGATGCAAGAGAAAAAGGCTACACAATCGTTATGCGTCAGGATTGGGAAGTTAGTTCGCCAATTGATATCGTTGAAGGAACAAGTGTAACTATTGAGATGAATGGTTACGTGATTAGAAGAAAAGGCGATGGCCGTTTATTTGTTCTTCATCCTAATTCTACTTTAACTTTACTTGGAAACAAAAATCCAAATAAAACTTTTGATTTTAAGAAAAATACCAATGGTATTACTGAGGGCACAGTTACTTCTGGTGGCCTTTTAACAAATGGTTATTATGATGCCGATGTTCATCCTAACGCTCTTGTTTATATGAAGGATAAGGCTACTTTGAATTTAACTAATGTTGCGGTTGCAGGGAACAAAGGTAAAAGCGCTGGTGCTGCAATTATCATACGTGGCGATTATTGTACCGTCAACATGAATAATGCTAAGGTAAGTTACAATGATGCGGCTCAAGGCGGGGCTGGTGTTGCTGTTTATGGAGAGCAAGCTAATATTTATTTAGAAAATCATTCTGAGTTTAGTTATAACAAGTGTCGTTATAAGGGTGCTGCTGTAAATTTTCTGGGAAGATATGGTAGTTTAATTTCTAAAGATGGTACTGGTGTGGTAACTAATAATTTCGCTGAACAAGGTAGTCTTGCTTTTATGGATGAATTTAATGAGGTTAAAAATGTCACTATCGAAAATAATAATGCTTATTGGGGCGGTGGAATTTATGTGGCAGTATCAGGTGGTTGTCGTATTGATCAATGTCTAATTCAAAATAATACTGCAATATGCAGTGGTGGTGGAATTTATGTTGCTGATGATGTTACTTTAATTAACTCTACAATCATAAACAATATATGTAATACTGATTACTATATTTATAGTGACACTAATTATGATGGCGGTGGCGTTATGCTTGGCGATGGTGATGATTTGAGCTTGGTTGGAACAATCATAATCAAAGATAATAAAAGAGTAAATGGCGCTCATAGCTTCACAGATGATGATGTCTATTTGTGTAATTCTGATGCGCTGATTAGGGCTAATAGTTTAAGCTCAGACTCTTTAATCGGCTTAAGAACCTACACATCAAGCGATTGTCGTATGGTAAAAAACTTATTTAATTTTGAATATGGACATGTCTTCTTTCTTAATTTAGCTGATAAATTTCATTTAAGCTATGAAGCAAACGATAAAGAATTATGGCAAAGATCAGGTAAGAGCCAATATTCTGTTTATGTCAACGGACAAGAAGTAGGAAGATATGATTATAATCAAAAGGTCTTAGTTAACTTTTATAATGCGGTTAATGATTCTACCTTTGTTAAATGGTATAGCTATGAAGGGCTAGAATTAACTGATGATCAAATTAAGAGTTCTTCTTTATCTTTCAAAATGCCTGCTAGAGATGTAATTTTAAAGGCTGAACTATCTTATAAACAAGCGACTTCAATTACTGTTACAGCTGATGCGCCTGTTGTTAATAAGGCACTTAATAGAAGTGTATCTGTTAATCTAATGAAAGATGGTGCTGTTTATAAGACTTTTACTAGTAATATCATGTGGCAAAAGAAGACTGGTGAAAACAGTTATACTGATTTAGCAGCTGGATATATTGCCAAAGAAGGTGAGACTTATCGAATAAGAGGTGGCTTTACTCAAGAAGAAGGTCGGATGATTTCTTATTCTGCTGGTATCACAAAAGATAATGTAAAGATTGTTTATAAAGCTTATGATTTAGAAGTTAGTGAATATTCTAGTTATGCTAAAACTGATAATTACTATAATTTAGATTTCTTTGGTCAAGACAGGACGGCTGTTGATCAAATTTTAAGCGTAAGTGATTTTGTACGAACTATAACTGTTCCAACAGGTATAAGCTTCGATGAATTGTACAATACTTATTTGCCTCATTCAGTAACAACTAAAGAAGTTTCAACTGGCAATGAGTATATTTATGATTTCATGGATTATTCTGCTGATATTAAGAATTATTTAACAGATTATGGCTTACTAACTGCTGATGGGATTGTAAAAGATCTTGGTACAGGTTGTGTAACTCTTTCCCTAAAGCTTGATGATAGAAATAACTTCAATTATTTAACTAAATATGTATATGTTAAAATACGTACTTCGGAGGTTGTTACAGCAGTAAAAGATACTACAATGAATGCATATGCTACTGAGAATTCAGCCGCCATAACAAGTAATATTCCTTCTTTTGTTGAAGCCACGACTACTAGTGGAGCAACAGTAAAACTTGGTGTAAAAGTTCCTGATGATCTTTGGGAATTTATTGACCAATTAAAAAATGCAGGTTTAGTTGAAGATTGCGACGATTATTATTGTATTATCAAAAATACTGGCACTTATGAATTTGAATTAGACACGTATATTTTAGATGGTTCTCCTTCTAACTTAGTTAACAGTAATAATCTAAAAGCTAAGTTTAAGGTAAATGTAACTAAATCCGATATAGATTTTGAACCAGGACTAAATATATATAGTGGTACTTATTCCACTCCTGAGTCAAACGCTATTTCTCTAGCTAGTGAAAATGAATTGATGTTGGCTGAAGAAAATTCTAATACTCCTGAATATGATGAAAATGGTAATTTTATAGTTAGGGTTACTAATTATACCCAAGAATTTAAGGATAGTGGCATAACAATAGCTTATGAGATAGATGATGGCACAGAAACAATATATGATGTTGAAGGTACTATACTTTTAGCCACTGATCAAAGTAAAACTGTTACTCATAAATTAGGGTTAACTATTAGGAAAGGCGAATATGTAAAATACTATACATTTACCTATATCTTCAATCCTGGTGGTTCTTATTTGTCTTTAAAATCACCAACAGTTTCTATAACTGGTGGCACATATAATAAGGCTAGTACAGAAACTACTTCTTTAGATGATGGCACATTAAATCTAAATATAGGTTTAAATTGCGAAACCAAAGATACAACAATCCACTATATAAAGTATTATGACAATACTGATGGAAGTTTAGCCCAAGAAGAAGGAACAGGAGCTTCTGTTACTTTAACAGCTGAAGTAGATGAATATAAGCCTTATGCTTTAGAGATTTGGAGTCAACTTGATGAAGTTACAAGTGAACATCAATATTATTTCTATGAATTAAATAATAAGTTTAATTCATACAACGTTACTATAAACATGGTATCAACTGATGGATCTTTAAAAGAAACAAAGAAGCTAATTGTTCAAGAGGGCAATTATATTTCAATACCTGAAGTTGCCGGCTATACGGTATGGGGTGATGCAAGTGTTAGTCCATATGGCAGCGCTGAAGCTGCAAAAGCTACTGATGAACTATCATGGGATAGATATACATATCAAATTAATAGTGGCGCACCATCAGATATAGTGTTAAATGTTACATATAAACCAGTTATTAATTATCTAGATATCGAAGTAGATGATTTAACTCCTGGTAATACACTTCCAACTATTAAATCTATTACTGGTACATTGCTTAATAGTGATATTAAAGTTGATTTAACCGATTTCTTTAACGCAAGTAATGTTAAATGGAGTGTTGATAGTAGTGATATCGATTCTAATTCAACAGTTGACTTTGATACAACATATAAAGCTTTATTAAAATCAAGTTCTACAGATTATCCATATGTGTTTGATAATGATGGATCAAATATTGCGGATAACAATAAAGGATATGCTGTAGCTAGTAGTGGAGATGACAATATATTATCTATTTATTTCAATAAGACTAAATCATATGTATCAGATGAAGAATTAGACTTTACTTTAGCTAGTATTAATCCTGTTTCTTATTCTAACTTAACATACGAAGAGGCTTCATCTTTTAAATCGTTTGATGAATATGACTTACCAAAGGTAATTTCTGTTACATATAGTGATGGATCTGAAGACTTATTAGATATTACATGGGACGATAACTTTACAATAGGGTTCGAACCCAATAATACTAATAGCCAACAATTA
>CAVEWG010000015.1:0-18369 GCA_963619285.1 Oscillospiraceae bacterium
TAGAAATAGAAGGATTTAAATCATTATTGAAACGATTGCCGACAACTGGGTTACCAGTTTCTAAAGCTGCTGACAATAATATTCCACCAAAAATCAAACAAGGAATAAGGATAATAATTGCGCCTACTAATAGCACAATACCACCCTTAGACATCTTCTTTTTCTTTTTGATTTGTTTTTGTTTTGTATTTACATTTTCCATAGATTATATTTTATCTTTTAGATAACTCCTTAGTCAACATATCGCTGGCAAGCTTAGGATTAGCTTGACCCTTTGACTTCTTCATAACTTGTCCTACCATAAAGCCTAAAGCTCTATCCTTGCCATTTTTGAAGTCAATAATTGATTGAGGATTTTCATCAAGAACTTCGACAACAATCTTTAAGATTTCATCTTCATTAGAAACTTGCTTAATACCCTTTTCATCAATAATTTCCTTAGCAGACTTACCTGTATTAAACATCTCTTCAAGCACTTCTTTACCTTGTTTTGAAGAAATCTCTTTATTATCTAAAATATTAGATAGCTCAGCTAGATTCTCACTTGATACAGGACTATTTGTAATATCCTTACCATTTTTAGCAAGTAAACCCATAAGCTCACTAGTCAAAAGGTTGCATAGACTCTTAGGATTCTTCGCAAATTTCATTGCGTCATCAAAGTAGTATGCAAGATATTTATTAGCTAAGATAATAGAAGCATCATATTCAGATAACTTATATTCATCTAAATATCTCTTATGCTTAACATCAGGAAGTTCTTTCATATTAGAAAGTACTTCATCCATCATTTCCTTAGAGATTCTAATAGGTGGAATATTTGGCTCAGGGAAATACTTATAGTCAACTGTTCCCTCTTTCTTACGCATTGAAACAGTAGTCATAGTTTTTTCATCAAAACGTCTTGTTTCTTGAATTACTTTACCACCATTATCTAATACTTCAGCTTGTCTTTTAACTTCATAGTCAATGGCATCCTTTACATTAGAAACACTATTTAAGTTTTTAACTTCAACCTTAGTACCAAAAACATTAGAACCCTTAGGCATAATAGAGACATTGACATCACATCTCATTTCACCCTCTTCCATCTTGGCTTCAGAAATACCAAGATATTCGAAAGTTTGCCTTAATTTTTCAACATATAATTGTGCTTCTTTACCACTTTTAATATCTGGCTCAGAAACAATTTCACAAAGTGGAACACCACTTCTGTTATAGTCAATCAAAGTAACTTCATTTAAATGGAATTGCTTAGCAGTATCCTCTTCCATATGACATCTATTGATTCTAATACGCTTGTATTCACCATCTAAATAAATGTCTATATAACCATTAGAACCAATTGGATGAAACTGTTGAGTAATTTGGAAACCCTTAGGTAAGTCTGAATAATAATAATTCTTACGATCAAACTTAACTAAAGTATCTATATCCATATGCAAGGCACTACATAAGGCAATAGCTTTTTTAACAGCCTCTTTGTTTAAACAAGGAAGAATACCTGGAAAAGCCATATCAACTTCATTAGTGCAAGTATTAGCTTCTTGTTTAAATTTATAAGGAGCACCTGAAAACATCTTAGTCTTAGTATTTAATTCCAAGTGAATTTCAATGCCGACAACTACATCATATTCCATTAGAAATCCTCCTTGCTCATACCAGCTAAACCAGTTTTATTTTCAATAGCCTTAGACACATTAAATAACGTTACTTCCTCAAATGGATTAGCGGTAACATTAACGCCAACCGGCATACCATCAACCTTGCCCATAGGCAAAGTTAAAGAAGGTAAACCCGCGAAGTTACCAATAACCATATGATTATCCGCAACTAAATATTCTTCAGAAAGCTCATCAGTACTTGTACCCTTTATATCAGGAGCAACACCAGGAGCAGCAGGAGCAATCAAAACATCAGCTTCTTTTAGCTCTTTCATTACTTCATCAACAATTAATCTTCTAATCTTTTGGGCTTTTCTAAAGATTCTTTCTTGGTTTTCTTCGAATAAGGCATAAGAACCAATAATAAATCTTTTCTTAATCCAAGGACCAAAACCTTCAGTACGTGAATTAACCATGATTTCTTCCATCGTCTTACCCTCACCACGTCTGCCAAAGTTTACACCATCTAGATTAGAATGGTTAGCTGTAGCCTCAGCATTGGCAATAATATAGTAAGTAGGTAAAATAGCACGCATTAATTTTTCATCAAAATATACTTCTTTAACAATGGCACCATCTTCTTTTAGATTTTCAACAACCTTATTAAATAATTCTTTTACTTCCTTGTTAGAAATCGCATCAACAACATTCTTAAAAACAAGTACTTTCTTACCCTTTACATCACTAGTCAATAGTGATGAATAGCTAGGCACTTCTCTATAACTACTTGTCATATCTTTATCATCTCTACCAGCTAATACTTCAAGAAGCTTAGTAGCATCATCAATACATGTTGTAAAGTAGCCTACATGATCAAGACTACTAGCATAAGGAATGATGCCATATCTTGAAATTCTACCATAAGTTGGTTTAACGCCTACCACACCACAATAAGAAGCTGGTTTTCTAATAGAGTCACCAGTATCAGAGCCAATAGCACAGCTTACCGCACCACTTGCCACAAGAACAGCACTGCCACCTGATGAACCACCAGAAATCTTATTTAAGTTATATGGGTTTTTAACAGGGCCTGTTAGAGCAGTTAGGTTTGTACCACCCATCGCAAGCTCATCCATACTAGCTTTGCATACTGTAACAAAGCCATTAGCCTCTAACTTATCAATAATAGTAGCATTATAAACAGGAACATAATTGTCTAAAATTCTACAAGAAGCAGTAGTTTTGATACCCTTTGTAGAAACATTATCCTTAATTGCGATACCAATTCCTTCGCTTTTTGGTTCAACAGGAGTTACAACACAATTTAGTTTTTCATTAACTGCTTGTAACTTGTTATAAGAATCTAAAGCACTACATACATTATCAAATCTCATTATTTAAGCACCCTTGGAACTACAACATGTCCTGAAATTGCCTTTGGTGCATTTGCCAAAGCATCTTTTTGTGATAACACGTTTGTAACTTCATCCTCTCTAAAATAATTAGTTTCAATTTCAAATGGATAAATCATCTCTTCTACACCTTCAGTATCGATCCCATCAAAAAAACTTAACATCTTTTCCAATGTATCAAAATCAGATGCGATATCAAGAGCTTCTTCATCACTTACATCAAACATCAATTTGTTAGCTAAAACCTTAATTTCTTCTTTTTTCATACCCACCAATTATAGCATGTTTCTAAATTCTTCTTCGCTTATTGTTGTTACGCCAAGCTCATTAGCCTTAGTTAATTTAGAACCAGCACTTTCTCCATAGATAACATAATCTGTATTCTTTGAAACACTACTTGCACAATGTGCCCCTAAATTCTCTAACAATTCTTGTGCTTGTTTTCTTGTATAGATTGTTAAAGTACCAGTAAGCACAACTGTTTTATCCTTAAATGGACTATTTGAATCAATAGAATTATCAATATAGTTCATATTTAAGCCAAATAACTTTAATTCATTAATGATACGTTTATTATTTTCATCATTAAAGTAATCAACAATGCCTTCAGCCGTTATAGGCCCAATATCTTTAATATTGCTTAAATCCTCAACAGTCGCATTCATTAGATTATCCATAGTCTTAAAGTTACTAGCCAATATCTTAGCTGCCTTTTCACCAACTTGTCTAATGCCTAAGCCAAACAATAATTTTTCAAGCGAATTCTTCTTAGAATTTTCAATAGCTTCTACTAGATTGTCATAAGACTTTAAACCCATCTTATCGATATTTAAGATTATTTCTTTTTTATTGAATAGTTTATAAATATCTTCAAAGCTACTTAATATACCTTGATTATAGAAAGTCTCTACTTTCTTTTCGCCAAGTCCGTCAATATTCATTGCATCTCTACTAGCGAAATGAGCAATGCCAAAGACAAGTCTAGCAGGGCAATCGCTATTTATACAAAAATGAGCTGCTTCATCTTCAAAACGATATAGCTTGCCACCACATACTGGACAAACACCAGGGAATACAAATGGTTTTTGACTACCATCTCTATTTTCTTTTACACTTCTTACAACTTCAGGAATGATGTCACCTGCTTTTCTTACAATAATCGTATCATTTACTCTAATGTCTTTTTCTTTGATATAGTCTTCATTGTGTAAAGTTGCATAGCCAATAGTTGTACCAGCACACTTAACTGGTGAAAACTTGGCATTTGGTGTACATTTACCAGTTCGACCAACCGTAATAAAGATATCTTCTACTTTAGTACGTACTTCCTCTGCCGGGAATTTATAGGCAATAGCCCACTTAGGAATACGTGAAGTAAACCCTAATTCTTTTTGAATCTTATAGTCATTTACTTTAATAACCATACCATCGATATCATATGGTATATCTTGTCTTATCTTAGCTGTTTGCTCAATTCTTTCAATTACTTCATCAATTGAGCTACATAGTTTCATTGTGTCATTAACTCTAAAACCAAGGTGTCTAGCATACATCAAAGAATCATAATGACTAGAAGCATTAACATCATCAGGTACATGGTACCAGAAAGCATTTAAACCTCTAGATGCCGCAATACTTGAATCAAGTTGTCTAATAGAACCAGCCGCTGCATTACGCGGATTAGCGAATTCTTCTTCACCTGCATCTCTTCTTTTAGCGTTTAACTTATAAAAGGCATCTTTTGGCATATATACCTCGCCTCTTATGTCATAACGTTGATCATATTTAATTCTTAAAGGAATAGATTTAATAGTCTTTACATTATTAGTGACATCTTCGCCAACTACACCATCACCTCTAGTTACAGCTTGTTTTAATAAACCATTTTCATATATCAAAGACATAGCCAAACCATCAATCTTATATTCAACGCAATATTCTATATTAGGATAAATATCAGTAATCTTTTTCGACCATTGTCTTAATTCATCATATGAAAAAACATCACCTAAAGATAACATAGGCTTGCTGTGAGTTACTTTATTAAAAGAATCAATAACTGAATAGCCTACTTTACAAGTGGGACTAGCAGGGTCATACCATTCAGGATGTTTAGCTTCCAAGTCTTCTAGTTCTCTAAACAACACATCATATTCACTATCAAGTACTGTTGGCTTATCTAAAACATGATATTCATAATTATATTTAGTAATTAGTTCTCTTAATTCTTCTAGTCTTTCCTTTTCATTCATAAACAAAACTCCATCGCTTCTATTATAAAGCAAAGAAAAGAAAACTTATAAAACCTTAATTAGTGCATTCTTTAGTTTATTGACATCAATTGGCTTAGCTACATGATCATTCATGCCACATTCCCTACACTTAGCAACATCTTCTGCGAAAGCATTGGCAGACATGGCTATAATTGGGGTTTTTATACCTAGGGTTCGAATCTGTTTTGTAGCCTCATAGCCATCCATTATTGGCATATGAATATCCATTAAAATCGCATCATATTTATTATTTTTTACCATATCAACAGCCTCTTTGCCATTAGCCGCTCTATCTCTTATGGTCTTAAAATCTTCTAAAACACTATCAACTATTTCATAGTTTAATTCATTATCCTCAACAATCAAAATGCGTTTGTTAACTAGCACTTCTTCATTGTTTAAAGATAGATTTGCCTTATTTGCACTTTCAGCATAATTAAACATTAACTTAACTATAAATGTTGTGCCCTTGTCAATTTCGCTTACACAAGTTATTTCACCATTTAAAACATCAACAATCTTTTTAACAATCGTTAATCCAAGACCACTACCGCCAATCTTAGAACTACGCGAATCTGATGCTCGAGTAAATGAATCAAACATACTCTTTTGAAACTCTTTAGACATGCCGATGCCATTATCTTTTACCATAAATTCTAATTGACATTTATCTTTTATCTTACTTGCCTTAAGACTATAGTAAACATCACCGCCATTTAAAGAATACTTAACCGCATTGCTTAATAAATTGATATATATTTGATTAACACGCGTTTCATCACACATAATATACACATCATCTAAACCAATAAAATCATGATGCAAGTTAATAACCTTTTCCTTAGAATAAGCATGTATTAAAACATCTAATTGTTCACTAAATTGTCTAAGATTAACCACATCTTCATTGATAATCAATTTTCCCGATTCAATGCGATTGATATCCAAAATATCATTGATTAAAGTCATAAGTTGTTTTGAGGCAGCAAGCGACTTATCCAGATATATTTTTACCATATCAGGATTATCAACATTTTTATAAGCCAAATCATTCATGCCCATCACCACATTCATGGGTGTTCTTATATCATGAGACATAACCGATAAAAATTCAGTTTTAGCCTTAGAAGCTTCACTTGCTTCAACATAAGCCTTTTCTAAACGTTTATTAATTATGGTTAAATAAACGCCATCAATTATCATTAATAAAGTAAGCAATAAAATCGCAAAAGAAGTAACGTTCCAAACATCTCCACTATCTTTTAATTCAGCACTTTCGATAGTTCCTACTATATATAAATCCGGGTTATCTTCAAAAGCCGAATAATACCATAAAGTATCATTACCAAAGCTATTTTTATAATTTAAGGTGCCTTTCCTATTAGATCTTAATTTATTACTTATTTCTTCATTGATGTTTTCTATATCTTCATTATAATTAGCGATGCCATCAATAAAGGTTTCGCCCTTCATTGAATTGGGCCTAATTACATATTCACCATTTGAAAAAATGATTCCTGTTTCTCCATTTAAATAATCAGCTGGTAAAGACCAAGTGTTTGAAATATCATCAAGCGGTATAACCCTCAACAAAAGATAGCCTTTATTATTTAACGTTATTTTTCTGCCTAGTGCTACACCATAAGTTTTTCTTTCATCAATATAAAACTTGCCCAATAAAATTGCTGAATCAGAATCGTTTTCATAAATTTTTTCAATAGTCTTTTTAAAAGAACTAGAAAAATCTGCATAAATATCATAAGTATAAATTATTTCATCATTTCTTGGACAATAAGCAAGATAAGTATCGATATCCAAAATATGACAATAACGATTTGGATTGGTATTAATTTCATCTAAAAAAGCTAAGGCTTCATTTAAGGAAAATCCACTATCATTTATGAATTTAGCCCAATTATCAACATAGCCTTGTTCACTATTTAAATAATTCTCTGTTGTATTTTTAATTGATTCAACCGAAAGGAAGAAATTATATGTATTATCTTCTTTTTGCCGATTAAGAATCATAATCGAATAATAAGAAAAGCATACAAAAACTATTAATATGACAAAAATATTTATCAACAATAATGACAATTTTGTTTTATCTTTATATATCTTATTTCTCACCCTTAAATTATACAACAGTCTTGTTATAAAATTATCATAAGTATCAAAAAAGGAGATGTTTTATATCTCCTTCATAATTATTCAAGACCTAGTAAGTAGTAATAAACAGGAACATCACCCTTTATTACATCTACTTCAATATCCGAATTGTTTTCGACATATTCAACAATCTTGTTAGTAGTTTCTTCATCGCTATCTTTACCAACAATTAATGTTAAAAGTTCACTATCTTCATCTAAGAAATTATCCAACATTTGATGACATACAAGAGTTAAGTTTGTACCATTAGCAACAATACTCTTACCAACCATCGCCATATAGTCGCCTTCTTTTAGATTTACACCATCAATTGAAGAATCCTTAACCGCATAAGTAACAGAAGCTGTTTTTACTTCATTACATACTTTGTTAAATTCAAGAACCAAGGCATCAAAGTCACTTTCTGGATTAAATCTAGCTAAAGAACTAAGACATGCTTGTATCGACTTACATTCGATTACTTCAACAACTCTATCACTCAATAATTCTTTAGCTTGTTTAGCAGCTAATAAAATATTTGAGTTATTAGGGAAAATCATAACCTTTTCGCAATTATCAAGTTCCTTAATTTTTTCTACAAAATCACTAGTAGAAGGATTCATTGTTTGACCACCTGAGATAATCGAATCAACGCCAAGTTGTTTCATTAAATCAGAAACACCTTCGCCAGCCGCAACAGCGATAATACCAATCTTCTTCTTTTCCTTTTGAACAAGTTTTTCATTAGCGATTAATTCAGAATGCTGCTCTTGCATGTTCTCAATCTTAATCTTAACGAATTCGCCATATCTTTGAGCCATATTTAAGGCATCACCAGGATGTAATGTATGAACATGAACTTTAATTAAATCCTCATCTCTTACAAAGACAAGTGATTCACCATCTTTAGCAAGCTTGTTCTTCAATATATTTTCATCAAAATCTTTAAGATAATTTTCTTTTAGTCTTAAAATAAATTCTGTACAATAACCAAATTCTTCGTTTTCGAATACTGATTGAGCACTTCTAGCAAGTTCTACTTGTAAAGCGTTTGTCGAAACAGGACTACCATTTAAATAAGCAATAAAACCTTCAATAACTCTACAAAGTCCTGCGCCACCTGAGTCAACAACATTTGCTTCCTTTAATGTTGGAAGTAGATCTGGTGTATGTTCCAAAGAATTTTGCATATTATTAAGTAGGCATTCAAAGAAAGCTTCAATTTCCATCTTAGGATTTTCCTTAGCTTCCTTATGAGCATACCAAGATCCTTCTCTAATAACAGTTAAAATAGTTCCTTCAACTGGTTTCATGATTGCCTTATAAGCAACTCTAGTGCCGTTTTCAAATGCTTCAGCAAGTTCTTTAGCGCTTACTTCCTCTTTGCCTTCAACACTTTGTGCAAAGCCTCTAAAGATTTGGGAAGTTATAACACCAGAATTACCTCTAGCACCCATTAATAATCCCTTAGATAAAGCCTTGGCAACATCGCCAATATTGTTTGAGAAACATGCATTAGCTTCCTTAGCACCATTGTTGAATGTCATAGACATATTAGTACCTGTATCACCATCGGGAACAGGGAAGACATTTAGTGCATTTATTTCAGCTTGATAATTTTCAAGATTAGCAGCACCACTGCTTAGCATATCTTTAAAATCTTTTCCGTTTAATACTTTCATTATTAGTTTTCCTTAATCCTTTCAACATGAATATTTACTTCTTTAACATCCATATTAATAGATTTTTCAACAGTATACTTTACGCGTTTTTGAGCCTCTAAAATGACTTCAGAAATCTTTACACCTGCTGAAACAACAACATAAATGTCAATTTTTAAATCATTACCTTTTTTAGAAATTAATACGCCTTTTGAATAACTATCCTTCTTTAATAAAGCATTATAGCTATCTTTTACATAAGACTTAGAAATAACGCCAACTATGCCATAGCACTCGCATACTGTGCTACCAGCCAAAGAAGCAATAGCTTCATCAGATATTTTCACATCTCCATAATTTGTTTTAGTATTTATAGGCATTTTGACCTCCAATAACTAAGATATTATACCATTAAGTATTTTTAGAAAACAAATCACCAAAAATAAACCACTATCTTACATAGTGGCTATTTTAATTCTATTCATCGCTCTTTTTAAAGCAGCTTCAGCTCTTCTAAGATCTAGATTTGGATCTCTTTTTTCAAGCCTATCTAAAGACCTATCTCTACTAGCTTCAGCTCTTTGTACATCAATGTCTTCTTTAGATTCTATTGTATCAACAAGAATATTTGCATTACCCTTTTCAAAGTAGAACATTCCACCATTGATGGCGTATATATTATCTATTCCATTTTCATTTGTTTCAAGCTTTCCAATATCAAGCATAAAACAAACAGGAACATGATGTTCAAGAATTCCTCTTTCACCATCTTTAGAAGTAATATTTAGAAATGGTGTTTCAAATTCTTTATATAAACCATTAGGAGTAATGATTTTTACATTAATCATTTGCTAGTACCTTAGCTTTTTCTCTTGCTTCTTCAATAGTACCTACAGACATAAACGCAAGTTCAGGTAAATCATCATACTTACCCTCAAGAAGTTCTTTAAAGCTTCTTACAGTATCTTCTACCTTAACATATTTACCCTCAAGACCTGAGAATTGAGTCGCAACTGAGAAAGGTTGAGATAAGAAGTTTCTAGCTCTTCTTGCTCTATTAACGATAACTTTATCTTCTTCAGATAATTCATCCATACCTAGAATAGCGATAATATCTTGAAGTTCTTTATATCTTTGAAGCAACTCTTGTACACCTCTTGCTACCTTGTAGTGTTCTTCACCAACAACTAGTGGATCAAGCATTCTTGAACTAGACTCTAGTGGATCTACTGCTGGATAAATACCTAAGGCAGCAATACCTCTATCTAGAACAGTCTTAGCATCAAGATG
Source organism: Oscillospiraceae bacterium (assembly GCA_963619285.1). Classification (GTDB taxonomy): domain Bacteria; phylum Bacillota_I; class Bacilli_A; order Erysipelotrichales; family Erysipelotrichaceae; genus Colivicinus. The sequence continues at coordinate 10,389 of CAVEWG010000015.1, forward strand.
TGAGAAAGTTGTAGCTGGGGCTGGGTCAGTTAAGTCATCAGCAGGCACATAAATTGCTTGTACTGAAGTGATTGAACCATCTTTTGTAGAAGTAATTCTTTCTTGTAGTTGGCCCATTTCTGTAGCTAGTGTAGGTTGGTAACCTACAGCTGAAGGCATTCTACCTAAAAGGGCCGAAACCTCAGAACCAGCTTGGGTAAATCTAAAGATATTATCGATAAACAAAAGTACATCTTGTTTTTCTTTATCTCTAAAATATTCAGCCATTGTTAGACCGCTTAGTGCAACCCTCATTCTAGCACCAGGTGGTTCATTCATTTGGCCATAAACTAGAACAGTTTTATCAAGAACGCCAGACTCTTTCATTTCAAAGTACATGTCGTTACCTTCTCTTGTTCTCTCTCCTACGCCACAAACAACAGACTTACCACCATGTTCCATTGCAATGTTATGAATTAATTCTTGCATTAATACGGTTTTACCAACACCAGCACCACCAAACAGTCCAATCTTACCACCTCTTGCATAAGGACATAATAAATCAATAACCTTAATACCAGTTTCTAGAATTTCAGCACTTGTTTGTTGTTGTTCAAAACTTGGAGCAGTTCTATGAATTGGCATATATTCCTTAGCCTTAACTTCACCTAAATTATCAATAGGATCACCTAAGACATTAAACATTCTGCCTAATACTTCATCACCAACTGGTACACTGATTGCACTGCCAGTATCAATTGCCTTAGCACCTCTAACAAGGCCGTCAGTAGAACCCATTGAGATAGCTCTTACAACATCATCACCAATATGTTGAGCAACCTCTACTGTAAGATAAGAATTATCGCCTCTATCGATTTTGATTGCGTTATGTAGCTTTGGAAGCTCATCGCCATCAAATCTTATATCAATTACTGGTCCTATAATTTGTACTACTTTTCCAATATTTTCCATATTTTTCTCCTATAAGGCATCAGCACCCGAAACAATTTCGGTAATCTCTTGTGTAATTGCAGCTTGTCTTGCTTGGTTATATGCAAGTTGTAGCTTTTCCGTTAACTCGTTAGCGTTATCAGTAGCGTTTTCCATCGCAAATCTTCTATTGCCGTGTTCAGAAGTCTTAGACTCTAAAAACTTAGAATAGATTTGACTTTCAACCATCATAGGAATTAAATCAACTAAGATTTCATCCGCACTTGGTTCAAAATCGATTTGTTTAAATTCTTTTGATTCACTTTGTTTTTCGCCCGGTAATACACAAGATAGGCTAGCCTTAAAATTAATGTTATTCACAAAACGTGTATAGATGACATTAATTGAACTGATTTTGTTTTCTTTATACATCTCAAGTGCATTATCTGCATACTTCTTAATAGTTGTATATTCAACAGCATCAGAACCAATTTGTTCATTTAAGATGTTATAGCCATCTGCCTTTAATTGGTCATAAAACTTATTACCAATAAAGTAAACATAGTCATCCTTAGCTACATTTTCTTTTACTAGCTTAGAAATATTGATGTTATAGCCACCACATAATCCCATATCACTAGTAAAAATAAAGTAAGCTTTTTGTTTTGCATCCTTTTTTGTAAGATAATCATTTTCTTCAATCATCTCACCAGATAAGATACTAGAAACTACCTCTTCTAATGCATCAGCATAAGTACGATTCTTTTCCATTAAGTTACGATTCTTACTTAGCTTTACATTAGAAATAAGTTCCATAGCACCAGTAATCTTCTTAGTTGAATTAACTGATTTGATACGTGACTTAATTGCAGACTTATTACCTGCCATAATTAGCCACCATATACCTCAAGATACTCTTTCAAAATAGCTGAAGTAGCATCTTTTAACTTATTAGTTAATTCATCTGATAAGACACATTTTTCTTCGATTTCTTTTTGTAAATCACTGTATTTTTCTTTATATGACTTCAACAAGAAAGTCTCAAAACTACCAACTTTTTCAAGAGGAAGTTCCTTTAGGTAACCATATTTAGCAGCAAATAAAGAAAGTACTTGTTCAGACATTGATAAAGGTGAATATTGAGCTTGTTTTAATAGTTCAGTTAAACGAGCACCCTTATCAATTGTAGCCTTAGTAGCTGCATCTAGGTCACTACCAAATTGGGCAAAAGATAATAGTTCATGGTATTGGGCTAAATCAAGCTTTAATGAACTAGAAACAGACTTCATAGCCTTAGTTTGAGCAGCACTACCAACTCTACTTACTGATAAACCAGAATCAACAGCAGGTCTAACACCTGAATTAAATAATTCAGTCTGTAAGAAAATTTGTCCATCTGTAATAGAAATTACATTTGTAGGAATATAAGCTGAAATATCACCAGCTTGTGTTTCGATGATAGGCAAAGCAGTTAAAGAACCACCACCTAGTTCATCTGATAATTTTGCAGCTCTTTCAAGTAATCTTGAATGCAAATAGAATACATCACCTGGGTAAGCTTCTCTGCCTGGAGGACGACGTAACAATAAAGACATTGTTCTATATGCCACCGCATGCTTACTTAAATCATCGTAAACAATTAAAACATCTTTGCCTTGTTCCATCCATTCTTCACCAATTGCACAACCTGCATAAGGGGCAATGTATTGTAAAGGAGCAAGCTCACTAGCACTAGCATTTACAACAGTTGTATATTCCATTGCGCCATGTTGTCTTAATTTTTCAACAATTTGGGCAACAGTACTAGCCTTTTGACCAATAGCTACATAGATACAATTAACATTCTTACCCTTTTGGTTAATAATGGCATCAATTGCGATAGCTGTTTTACCAGTTTGTCTATCGCCAATGATTAATTCTCTTTGGCCCTTACCAATTGGAATCATTGAGTCAATAATCTTTAAACCAGTCATAAGTGGTTGGCATACTGACTTACGAGTCATAACACCAGGTGCAACTCTTTCTACTGGTCTATATTTTTTTGCCTTAATAGGTTCTTTGCCATCAATCGCCTGTCCTAGAGCATTTACAACTCTACCAAGCATTTCATCACCTACTGGTACTTCAACAATTCTTCCTGTTCTTTTTACTTCATCGTTTTCTTTGATGTTTGTATCATCGCCAAGTAAAACGGCACCAACACTATCTTCTTCAAGATTTAGCACCATGCCATATACGCCACCTGGGAATTCTAGAAGTTCAGAAGACATTGCATTTTCAAGACCTTGTATAATGGCAATACCATCACCAATTTTTACGATAGTACCTACATCATCAGCCTTAATATCGTCGTTATAGTTCTCTATTTGTTTTTTAATTAGAGCACTAATTTCACTAGCCTTAAGCTCCATAGACACCATCCTTTCTCTTTAACATTTCTTCCATCTTTTTAATCCTTTGTTTCATCGTATTATCGATTACTTTATCATCTAAACTAATACGGAAACCTGAAATCAAAGACTTATTGATTTTTGGCTTTAGAATAACTGAATACTCATTATTACTTAAAGACTTTTCTAAATCTTTTAATAAGTTATCATCTAATTCTCTAGCTGTTTCAATAACGCCTTCTTTAATATTTAAACTATCATTACATAGTTTATGAAATTCTACAAAGATTTCATCATAATAAGCTATTCTATTTTTATCAACTAATAAATCTAAGAAATTTAGAACATACTGGTCTAAGCTATCTTTGAAACAGTTATTGATAAGTTCTTTTTTAGCTTCTTTAGATACCTTGTAGCTCTTAAAAAAATCAAGGGCCTTTGCCTTATCAAAGTTTTCTTTAACAAAGTCGATTTGTTCTTTATATTTAGCTACACTATCTTTTTCAAGTGCCAAAGAAAAAAATCCTTCAGCATATCTATTAGCTAAAACGCTCATTTGCTATCTCCAATATATTTTTCAATAGCTTTCTTATCATCTTCACTAGTTGACTTTTCATCCAATAACTTGCTGACTGCAGCAAGAGCTACATCAACCATTTCATCATGAATTTGGTTTTTAGCATCAAGCTTTCTTTGTTCAATTTCTTGATCAGCCATTTGTAAGCGCGAAGTAGCCTCTTCATTAGCCTTAGCGACAATTTCATCCTTAAGACTATTAGCTTCTTTTCTAGCGCTTTCAACTATTTCACCTGACTTATTACGTGCATGTTCAAGTTCTTGCTTAGCCTTAGTAAGCTCTTCACTAGCCTCACTTTTTAGTCTTTCACTACTAGCAAGGTTTTCGTTCATTCTTTCTCTTCTTTTAGCCAAGATTTCTCTTGCTGGTTTCCATAGTAATTTCTTACATAAAAGAAACAAAACAAAAGTAGAACATAGCTGAACTAGCATCGTGATTACATTGGGAAATAGTACTCCTTGAATATCAAAAGTCATATTTGCCCATTAATCCTTAGTAAACAAATATTAATAGTAATGCAACTAATAAACCATAAATAGCACAAGTTTCTGAAATGGCAGCACCAACGATAGCTTGTGATCTGATCTTATCAGAAGCATCAGGGTTCTTACCAATTGCTTCTACGGCTCTAGCACCAACGTTACCTTCACCAATAGCTGTTGAGAAACCAGTAAATACTGCGATTGCAGCTGCGATTGCGATTAATCCTCTTTCCATAAATAAACCTCCTTATTTTTCTGGTAATTCTTTTCCGATAAATATAATTGTTAAAGACGTAAATATAAACGTCTGCAACAAACTAGAAATTAAATCAAAGTATGAATGCAAGAATGGCGCAATTAATACACCAACGAAGTCAAATTTTCCAATCAAAGGAACAAGACTTGAAACATACCCTGTAAATGTATAGAACAATGTCATGATAATAGAACCAGCCATGACATTAGCAAATAAACGCATTGAAAGTGAAATAATAGGTGAAATCTTACCAATAACATTCATTGGAAAGAATAAGAATATTGGATCAAATAAACCACTGATATATGATTTGATACCGTTATACTTAATGCTATTTATTTCAACCATTAAGATAGTAATAACTGCAAGAGTTAAAGTAACCGAATAGTTACCTGTTGGCACTGCTTGGTTACCAAATAATCCTGAGATTGAAGATAAGAAGATATATCCCCAAAGATAACCAACATAAGGACCTAGATAATCAAAGATTTCATCATTAACATCGGCTCTCACAGTGTTATCAACCATTTCTACAGCTGATAGAGCCAATAGTACTAAACCTTTTGGTTCTGAATATACATCATAATTTTTAAGTGCCTTATTTAAAATAAGTAAAATAACAGCCAATATTGCTGAAACAATTAGTATTGAAAATACATGTGCTTGAATAGTAATAGTCATTTTTTAATAAACGCCTCGATAATTAATTTAACTTTTATAATAAGTAAGCCTATTACAACTCCAACATAGCTAAATATATTAGGTAATAGGAAACTTATTAATAATGGAATACCTAGTAGAGCGATACATATAAGACTTCCAAGTATCGCTAATACATTATAGGTATCAATATTTGTATAACGATATTCTATTAGACGATAATTAAGAAATGAGAATACAAATCCTAATAAAATGCCCAAAGATATCTTTCTATCTATAAATAGGAAGACTATAGATAGTAATAGAGCTATTAAAAACTCAATTTTTAATGGTTTTTTGCCCATGCGACAATTATATCACAATGTTTTTTTAATTGTTTTTGCACAGAAACGATATTTTGTGCAATTTTACAATCTTTATTTTGTTTATGTTAATTATTGATATAATAAAGTCAGCTAATTAATTAAAAGGAGAAAAATTTAATGAACAAGAAATATGTTTATATGTTTGCAGAAGGCAATGCAAACATGCGTGAACTTCTTGGTGGTAAAGGTGCTAACCTAGCAGAAATGTCTAGTCTTGGTCTACCTGTTCCTTTTGGATTCACAATTTCTACAGAAGCTTGTACCGCTTACTATGATGATGGCAAAAAAATCAATAATGACATCATGGCACAAGTAAAAGATGCCTTAAGTAAGCTAGAAGAACAAGCTGGTAAAAAACTAGGAGACAAGAATAATCCATTACTTGTATCAGTAAGATCTGGCGCAAGAGCTAGTATGCCTGGTATGATGGACACTATCTTAAATCTTGGTATCAATGATGAAGTAGTTGAAACAATTGCTGCAAAGACTGGCAATAGACGTTTCGCATATGATTCATATAGACGTTTTATTCAAATGTTCTCAGATGTTGTAATGGAACTATCTAAGAAAAGATTTGAAGAAATCATCGATGAAGTAAAAGAAGCAAAAGGTGTAAAACTAGATACTGAACTTGATGCTAGTGACATGGAAGAACTTGTTAGAAGATTTAAGGCTTTCTATAAAGAAAATCTTAACGAAGACTTCCCACAAGATACTAATGTTCAGCTTGTTAGAGCTATTGAAGCAGTATTTAGATCATGGAATAATCCTAGAGCTATCTTCTATAGAAAAGAAAACGATATCCCTTATTCTTGGGGCACTGCTGTAAATGTTCAAATGATGGTATTTGGTAACATGGGTGATGATTGTGGTACAGGCGTTGCCTTTACAAGAAACCCTGCAACTGGCGAAAACAAATTATTTGGTGAATTCTTAATGAATGCCCAAGGTGAAGATGTTGTTGCGGGTGTTAGAACTCCTCAAACAATTGATCAATTAAAAGAAGTAATGCCTGAGGCATATGAAGAATTCAAGAAAATCTGTGGCATACTTGAACATCATTATCATGATATGCAAGATATGGAATTTACTATTGAAAATAAGAAATTATTCATGCTTCAAACAAGAAATGGTAAAAGAACAGCTGCTGCTGCTTTAAAGATTGCTTGTGATATGGTTGATGAAGGCTTAGTTGATGTTGATAAGGCTTTATTAATGGTAGAACCTAAACAACTTGATTCTTTACTTCATCCTCAATTCAATGCTGAAGCCCTTAAAAACGCAACTGTTATCACAAAGGGTTTAGCTGCTTCTCCTGGTGCTGCATGTGGCCAAATCGTTTTCTCTGCTGAAGATGCTAAAAAGGAACATGAAAACGGTAAGAAAGTAGTTCTTGTTAGACTTGAAACTTCTCCTGAAGATATTGAAGGTATGGCTGTTTCTGAAGGTGTATTAACCGTAAGAGGTGGTATGACTAGCCATGCTGCTGTTGTCGCTAGAGGCATGGGCGAATGCTGTGTTTCAGGATGTGGCGATATCAAGATCAATTATGAAAATAAGACATTTGAATTAAACGGTAAGACATATCATGAATTTGATTGGCTATCGCTAGATGGATCTACTGGTAATGTATATGGTGAAGCTATTCAAACAGAGCCTGCTACAATTTCTGGATATTTCAAGAGATTCATGGATTGGGCTGATGAAAAGCGTGATTTAAAGATCAGAACAAATGCTGATACACCTAAAGATGCTAAACAAGCTCTTGAATTTGGTGCTGAAGGTATTGGCCTTGTTAGAACTGAACATATGTTCTTTGAAGAAAGAAAGATTAAAGCTATTAGAGAAATGATAGTTTCTCAAACTGCTGAACAAAGAAAAGCGGCACTAGAGAAAGTATTAGTTCTTCAACAAACTGACTTTGAAGGAATTTATGAGGCAATGGAAGGCAATCCAGTAACTATTCGTTACTTAGATCCACCTCTACATGAATTTGTTCCAACTGGTGAAAAAGAAATTGCTGATTTAGCTAATGAAATGAATATGTCTATTGAAGATTTAAAGAATGTTATTTCTTCACTTCATGAAGTAAATCCAATGATGGGACATAGAGGTTGTAGATTAGCTGTTACATATCCTGAAATTGCCGAAACACAAACTAAGGCTGTAATTGGTGCTGCAATCAATGTCCAAAGAAAGCATCCTGATTGGAAAGTAGTTCCAGAAATCATGATTCCGCTTGTTGGCGATGTAAAAGAACTTAAATTTGTAAAAGACATCGTTGTTAAAGCCGCTGATGAAATGATTAAAAACAGTGATGTTAAACTTAAATATCATGTAGG
>CAVEWG010000016.1:0-13876 GCA_963619285.1 Oscillospiraceae bacterium
GCACCTAATAATAGAATTAATATTGAAGATATGCTTAAATTAAAGATATTAATTAGAATAATCGCAATAAAAGAAAAAACTAAAATAAGAGCTTTAAAAGACTTTATATCAATGCTTTTAGCCATCTTTTCGCCAGCATCTACAATCAAAAAACCTACACCCACTTTAATTCCTGTGAAAGCGTAAGAAATTAGCTTTATTTCTAGAAAATTATCTAATATTGTTGAAATTAAAAAGATAATAATAAAAGAAGGCAGAGCCATTGCGATTGTTGAAACAAGTGCACCAAAAAAGCCCTTTACTTTATAGCCGGTATAAGTTGCACAATTAATCGCAATAGGACCAGGAGTAGATTCAGCAATTATGATAAGATTTAACATCTCATCTTTAGAAATCCACTTTCTCTTATTTACGCATTCGTCTTCTACAATGGAAATCATGGCATAGCCACCACCAAATGTAAAAAGACCAATCTTAAAAAACGTTACAAATAATTCCCACATTAAGCTTCTTTTTTACGCGCAATTATTGAAATAGGGACGCCTTCAAATCCAAATGCTTCTCTTAATTTATTTTCAATATAACGCTTATAAGAAAAATGGAACAATTCTGGATCATTAACGAATAGTACAATAACACAAGGTGCTACATTTACTTGTGATGCATAATATATCTTAAACAACTTACCACTATGTGGTTTTGCCGGATTAGCAAGTTGAGCATCCATGATAACTTCATTTAAGACATTTGTCTTAATTCTTAAATTAACATTGTTGTAAACTTGATCAATTAAAGGAAGTAAAGTATTTACACGCTTATTTTCCTTAGCACTGACAAAAGCGATAGGTGCATAATCTAGATAAGCGAACTGTTCTCTTATTTCCTTGGTAATCTTATCCATGGTTTTTTCATCTTTATCAACAAGATCCCACTTATTATAGACAATGATCACACCCTTATTAGCCTCATGAGCAAGACCAGCAACATGCTTATCTTGTTCAATAATACCAACACTGCCATCTATTACACAAAGTACTACGTCAGCTCTATCAATAGCGCTTTTAGCACGCAAAACCGAATACTTTTCAACATTCTCATAGATTTTGCCTCTTTTTCTAATACCAGCAGTATCTATAACTACATATGACTTATCATTAGCGTTAAACACTGTGTCAATGGCATCTCTTGTAGTGCCTTCAATATCTGAAACAATTACTCTATCTTGATTTAAGAAAGCATTTGTTAAAGAAGACTTGCCTACATTAGGTCTACCAATAATGGCAAACTTAATCATGCCTTCATAGCCTTCTTTTGATTTATCAGGCATTAAAGAACATGCTTTATCAAGTAAATCACCGATGCCAATACCATGGCTGCTTGAAACCGCAATAGGATCACCTAATCCTAAATTATAGAATTCATATATATTGTCGATTTTAGAAAAATCATCAATCTTATTAACACCTAATAAAATGGGCTTTTTACTCTTTCTTAATAATTTAGCGATATAACTATCATCATTAGTTAAACCCTCTTTACCATTAGTTAAAAAAATAATGACATCGGCCTCTTCTATCGCAATATCAACTTGAGCCTTTATTTCCTTTTGAAAAGGAACATCAGCCAGCTCAATACCACCAGTATCAATTAGCCTAAATGTCTTATTTAGCCATGTACAATCGCCATATATTCTATCTCTTGTAACACCAGGAATATCTTCAACAATAGAAAGCCTTTTTTCTAGCATACGATTAAAAACAGTTGATTTACCAACATTAGGTCTACCAACTATCGCAATAGTACCATCTATCATCTTCTACCCCCTATATCTTTTTATATACAAGACTTAAAATCTTATCTACTACTTCATCAATACTCATATTTGATGAATCAATAAGAGTAGCATCATCAGCCTTAACTAAAGGCGAATTAGCACGATGACTATCTTGATAATCTCTTTTCTTAATATCCTCTAAAATCTTATCATAGTCATCAATAATACCCTTTTGCCTATTTTGTTCAAGTCTTCTTTTAGCACGATCTTCACTTGTAGCCGTCAAAAAAACCTTTACTTCCGCATCAGGTAAAACAACTGAACAAATATCTCTACCATCAACAATATAGCCCTTCTTAGAAGCTATTTCTTGTTGAGACTTAACTAAAGCTTTTCTAACACCACTTAGCTTAGAAATATCACTGGCAGCCATTGAAACCTCATTGGTTCTAATCGCATCAGTAATATCTTCACCATTTAAAGTCACTTTATCATTAGCCATATCAAGCTTAAAGTCATTTTCCATAAGCTCAACAATCTTTTTCTCATCACTTAAAGAAGCATTATTCTTAATGGCCAATAAGGCAACGCTTCTATACATTGCCCCCGTATCTAAATGAACATAAGATAACTTAGACGCCAATATATCCGCAATAGTACTTTTACCAGCTCCGCTTGGGCCATCTATCGCAATATTAATTCTCATCCAATAACTCCTTTAGCATAAAGGATATAGTAAACAATTACACCAATAATCGCAACTAACATAATCATTAAAATAACAAGAATTACATTTAAAATCTTATTTGGTTTATCATCATCATAATAATAATCTTCTTCACTTGTATCTTCTTTTTCAAGTTTCTTATTATCAAACGCAATAGTACTTGTAGTCGCATCATTGGTGAAAGTCTCTTCCATTGACTTAATCTCAACAGGTTCCTCTTCTAAAGACTTAGCCAAAACTGGATGAGCGATTGTATCAGCTAACTTTTCAGCTACATCTTCAGGCTTAACCTCTAGAGGTTCAACTTCCTTTTTATCTTCTAATACATCATCTATCTTTAAAGAAGACATTGTATCTAGATTAATTTCACTTAATACCTTATCAATCTCAAGAGTTACAGTATTTGAGAACTCATCATCATCTTCACTCTCAGGTAAATTTCCATGTCTTACTTCATCAATTAAATCATTTGAAATTTGTTCAACAGTAGATCTACCAGCTTGACTGTTATATGTCATGGCCTCAGCTAAAGCACTATCTAATAAACTTGAAATATCGCTATTAGATAAAATAGGATTTTCTTCTTCAGGCTCTTCCTCTACTGAAGTTTCTTCTTTGGCTAGTTCGTTCTCTTCTATAGTTGCAGTTTCTTGATTTGTATTCTCATCTGTAGAAACTTCGTTGTTTTTAGCAGATTCTTCAGCAACAAGAACTTCTTCATTAACTGTATTTGAATCCTCTTCCACTGGTTCCTCTTTTACAGGTTCAACCTTACCATCAAGCTCTTCAACTTCCTTAGCTAAATCATTAGCTAATTCATTGTAGTCTTTTTCTACATAATGAAGTTCTACTTCAGGTTCTTCTTCCTCAACTTCAATTTCTTCTATTGACTCTTCTACTTTTTCCTTAGCCTCAGTTTCTTCTTCTGCTGAAGTTTCTTCTTCGACTAGTTCATTCTCTTCTATAGTTACATTTTCTTGATTTGTATTCTCATCTGCAAGAACTTCATTGTTTTCGGCAAATTCTTCAGCCACAGGAACTTCATTGTTAACTTCATTTGAATCTATTTGTTCTTCAACTGTTGCTTCTTCTACTACAGGTGTCTCTTGAACAGCTTCTTTAGCTTCGATCGCATCGTTTTCTTCATCAGCAAACTTGATAGAATCAATATCGGCAGCTTCAATCGCATCGCTTTCTTCATCGCTAAATTTAATAGAAGCAATATCGGCAGCTTCTTCTGTGAAATCAGGAATACTTAAATCACTTAAATCAAAATCAAAATCATTAAGAACTGAATCATCACCATCATCTTCTGGAATTGATTCTTCGTTTGCGGTTTCTTCTTGCACTGCATTTATATCTACAGGCTCTTCCTCTTCAACAGGGTTTAGTTCTTCTTCTAGCTTTCCTTCAGTTTCTTCCTGTACTGGTGATTCTTCAATCTTAGATTCCTCTTCAATAACAGATTCTTCTATTGCTGGAATTTCTTCAATCTTAGGTTCTTCTTTATTGGGTTGAAATCCCTTTTCAGTTGGATCCTCTATAACTGGAGTCTCTTCTATAACAGAAGATTCTTCTACTTCTGTAACAGACTCTTCAACTGGTTCTTCTACAGCTGGTGAACTTTCCTCAACTACTTTAGTTTCTTCAGTTGGTTCTTCTACCTGTTCAAAAGATGCTTCTGTTTGCTTTTCTTCAACATATTCAGAACCAGGATTTACAAATTGACGAGTTGCGCTAAATACACTTGTGCTATCAATATTTACATCTTGATTATTGTCAAGGTTGGCTACGTTTTGTTTAACAATTTCATCAATTGCTTTATTTATATTTTCAAAATCAAAATCCTTTAGGAAATTATTTTCTAATTCTTCACTAGTTTTTGTTTCTTCTTTTGGCTTAACTTCTTCTAGAGTGGCTTCTTGTTTAACTTCTTCAAAAGAAGGAATAGGTTCAACATTTAAATTGAAGTCTTCTTTCTTCGCTTCTGTTTCTTTATTAAAAGCTGTTTCTAGAGAGTTTAGTTTATCTTGAAATTTATTTAAATCTTCATTAACATGCGATTCTTCACTGCTGTTAGCTAATTCTTCTCTTAAAGCCGCAAATTTTTGAGTACGTGTAAGTCTAGCCATAATAAAACCTCCGAATTTTTCGCCATTTAATTATAACAAACATAGCTCTCTAACGCAATTTTATGGGCTTTTAGCGCTATAATATAGACATGATTGATAAATTAACAGACGCAATTAAAAACGCAAAGAGAATTACTTTCTTTTCAGGTGCTGGTATGTCTACCGATTCAGGCATTCCTGATTTTAGATCAGAGAATGGCTTATATAAGAATAATAAACACGCTGAAGAAATAATTTCTCATTCATTCTTTATGGAAAATCCTAAGGAATTCTATGAATTCTATAAAGAAAAAATGGTATTTAAAGATGCTAAACCAAACTATGGCCATAAGTTCATCGCTGATTTGCAGGACTTGAAAGATGTAACAGTAGTAACTCAAAACATTGATGGCCTTCATCAATTAGCCGGTAGCAAGAAAGTATATGAGCTACATGGTTCAATTCATCGCAACTATTGTATGAAATGTCATAAGTTCTTTACTTTAGAAGATATTCTAAACAAAGGCGATGTTCCCCATTGTGAATGTGGAGGTCTTATTAAACCTGATGTTGTCTTATATGAAGAAAGTTTAGATAGTAAAACCATCAACGATTCAGTCGATGCGATTGCGAATTGCGAACTTATGATAATACTTGGAACATCGCTCAACGTCTATCCAGCAGCAGGCTTGATAAAATACTTTAGAGGAAGCACACTTGCGATAATCAATAAAAGCGTCACTACATCTGATAGTTTTTGTGATATCGTCATTCATGATTCAATTAGCGAGACATTTAAAAAAATTAAATTATAATTAGATTAGGAGAATAAACAAATGAAAAAAACATTAGTAATTTTAGCAGCCGGAATGGGCTCAAGGTATGGAGGCCTTAAACAAGTTGATACACTTGGTTCAAATGGTGAATCAATTATCGACTTTACAATCTATGATGCCATTAAGGCAGGATTTGAAAAACTTGTTCTAATCATTAGAAAAGAACATGAAGAAATCTTTGAAGAACACATCGTTAAAAAAATTAGACCATTTATTGAAGTAGCCTATGCTTATCAAGACATTAACGATATTCCAGAAGGCGTAAGCGTGCCAGAAGAAAGAAAGAAACCTTGGGGAACAACTCATGCCCTACTTGCATGTCGTCATATCTTAAAAGATGATCCATTTGTGATTTGTAACGCTGATGATTTCTATGGCAGAGACGCTTTCTTAAAAGTAGCTAAGTTCTTTGACGAAAACACTGGTGACAACGATTATTGCATGGTTGGCTACAAAGTAGAAAACACTTTATCTGATAATGGTACTGTTACTCGTGGTGTATGTAAAAAAGATGAAAACAACAATCTAACAGCTATCAAAGAAGTAATGAACATCAAATGGAACGATAATCATGATGGTGTTGAATATGAAGAAGATGGTAAATACTTACCAATGGAAATGGGAACTCCTGTTTCAATGAACTTCTGGGGCTTTAAACCATCAATCATTTCTAAGTTTGAAACAATCTTTAAAAATGAACTTCCAGAAGGCGTTAAAAACAATCCGCTTAAATATGAGGCACTACTTCCAAACCATGTTGGTGTCTTAATCCAAAACAGGGAAGCAAACGTAAAAGTTCTTACTTCTAATGATTCTTGGTTTGGCGTTACATATCAAGCTGATAAGCCATCGGTTGTCGCAAAGCTTCAAAGCTTTAAAGATAACGGCACTTACCCATTTGATTTATGGAAGAAATAAGAGACTAGGTTATCCTAGTTTTTCTTATGGTTTACTTTTAGCACTTAATTATTACTCTTGCTAGCACTTTAGTGTTGACAGTGCTAAATATTGTGTTAGTATATAAGTGTACCAAGAGTACAAGGAGGAAAATTATATGAAATATATGCCTAGAAGAAGATTTGATTTAATTGATGATATGTTTGATGGTTTCTTCCCAAGTGAGTTAAATCACCAAGGATTTGATTCTATTATGAAAACAGATGTACACGAAAAAGACGGTTACTATACATTAGATATCGAAGTCCCAGGATACAACAAAGATGAAGTATCAATGGAATTAAGTAATGGTTATTTAAGTATTAAAGCTGTTCACAATGATAGTGATGAAGAAAAAGATGCTAAAGGTAACCTAATTAGAAGTGAAAGAAGATTTGGATCTTGCTCAAGAAGCTTCTATGTTGGTGAAAACATCAAAGCTAGCGATGTAAAAGCTAAATTTGAAAACGGTATGTTGATTGTAACCGTTCCAAGCGTTGAACAAAAACAAATCGAATCAAAAGAAACTATCGCAATTGAATAATCTTTAATCGCCAAGAAATTGGCGATTTTTTTATATACAGCTATAATTGTTTTATGAACAAAATGGATTTCTACAATAAACAAAATAAATTATCGACCTTTGCGTTTATCTATGAGCTACCAAAGATAATCATTTTGACAATATCTCTATTAAAGACAAGATCATCACTAGTACTGCTAGAAATAATTCATTGTGTTAATGATGCCATTAATTCTTTAATAACTTTTTCATTATGTAAAGTATTTATAAAAAACAAAAACATCGAAAAAACAAAAAGACAAAAACTAGAAATAATCATCAGTATAATATGTGATCTAATGATAATAATTGGCTTATCTTCTTTTATCTACTTATCACTTCATAAGCTAAATGGTTATAGCACTCATCATGATTTAGATATCGTAATTGGACTAACGCTTCTTTCTATTTTCTTTGATATCTATTTCTTAAGAAAACAAAAAGAACTAGTTAAAGAATCAAATAACATCTTAGCTAAAACAGAACTATCAACCGCTATAGAAGACATTATCTTTGACATCATTGAACTAATCTCTTTAATAATTGCTGAATCAAGATTCGCCTATATGACGCCAATACTATGTATTGTCATTGCGATATATGCCATCTTTGAAAGTATTGAAAGAATCAGAGAACAATATCTTCTATATAAAGATTTTTAACAATATTCTTTTATATAATCAGCAAAGAATGGTAAAGAAAATGAAATATATCCTTGTTTGCCTTTAATGATTCCTCTTTTTAATAAACGGTCTCTATATACTGAATAATTATTGGCTTTTTCACCCATTAGCTTTAGCACTTCTTCACGTTTATACTCTTCTTTTTCAGTTAAAAGCTTTGCCAAAAATCTATCTTCAGCACTCATTTCTTCCCATATTTTTTCATAAGAATACGCAAACAATTCTGTCTTTAAATTAGGCAAAATATCATCAAGTGTTTCGTTCTTTCTTTTCTTAAAATAAAGAACACCTAATTCTTGGAAAGCATAGGCATAGCCCTTTGTGACATCAGCCATTCTCTTAGCTAATGAATTTTCAACATCTAATTTATTTTTGTACATTTCCGCCATTCTAATTGCGTTTAATGGCTCTGTTTTAATAGTAGTTGCCCTTCTAAAGAAAGTAAGATTTTTTACATTACTTAATTCTTGAATGTTTTTGTATAAACCTGTACAAACAAAATATACAGGATAACCAGCACGTAGCCATTTTCCATATTCAGAGGCAAACATTACTGTCTCATCTGATTTATATATCTCATCCATGCCTATTAGTATTTTAATTCCCTTAGCTTGCACTAATTTCAACATTTCATCAACCTCTACACCAACATCAAACAATTTATTATCGTTTTCAGTTGTGTAGCCAATTCCTGCACCATTCCCTAAAATTGAAGCTGACAAGTTTACGCCTGTAGCTTTTTTCTTTTTTGAACCGAAACCAGCCTTATCTAACATAACCGCTATTTGGGCAAGAATATTTCTTGTAGGATTTATATCAAAAACGAGCCAACCCTTATAGGTCTCGTTATTATTTCTTAGTTCTTCTTCTATTTTAGCGAGGATAACTGTCTTGCCAGAACCCCTTACACCAGTTATTTTATATACCGATTCTGATGGTCTATCATAGATAAAATTATCTAAAATTTCCTCCGTCTTTTCCGTATGAATATACGTATACTCTGGCGCTTTAGAGAAAGTAGTTGTGAATGGGTTTTGCATAAGTTGGCCTCCTTTTATACTTTTTATTTTATTTTATACCTTTTTATACATTTTTATACTTTTTATTTTGTTTTATACTTTTTTATATTTTTTTATAGAAAAGAAAACAGCTCTTTCGAGCCATCATCTTCTAAAGTACCCTAAGCCAATTTTGACTCTAATCATCTATAGACGCTAAGCTTGCCACTACCTTCTTGTCTTAATTTATTATCTTCACATAGTTCTTTTAATAATCTATAAGCCTTAGTAGTACCAGAACCAATCAACTTTTCAGTATCCTTGCGACTAATAGAACCGTTTTTATGCACATAATCTAATATTTGTTCTTTCTCTTTAACTATACTTGAACAATCATATTTTAAAGGAGGAGAACATACATATAATTGGCTTGAAGAAGTTTCATTAACATTAGGCAACGTTACTCTAAACACACCCTTAGCAGTCTCAAATTTTGGGCCCACATCATATTTTGCGTAAGATCTAAGAATCTTGCTGACGCCAGTTCCATAGCTTTCTATTAAACGTAATCTATAGAACACATCGGCAAGCTTAGGATTTCTTGTTCTTGAAGCTCCTAGGAATATAGACTCTAATTCAATGCTAGAAATTAAACCACCAACTGAAACAAATTCGATTCTATCTTCATAAACATTGATGATATTACTTCCCTCTATTGAATAATCTCTATGTACAATCATATTAAGCAAAGCTTCTCTTATTGCCTCTTTTGGATAATCATACACATCTATTCTATCTAATCCATCAAAGCTAGCCTTTGTCTTATTTAATAAATCTAATGAATTATAAACCTCGTCTAATTGTTTAAGTAATGAACCACTATATTCTTTTCTATCACGGAACACTTCTTTATCAATTCCTTGAAAAATGGCTAGTTTAATTGTTACGCTACACTGATCAGATAACAAATAAGCAAGATTAGTATATAGACCATCTTCACCAACAAAATTTAGGTTATTAATCTTAAACTCTACTCCTCTTTTCTTAAATTCCTTCTTAGTTTCATCAAAAGAAAGATCTTGGATAATACTACGACATATTTCATAAGATCTGCCACTACTAGAAATAATCATTTCTTTGATTCCATCTTCACTTAATTGTTGCATACCACTACCTTTTCTAACATAAACACCACTTGGTTTTAAACCCTTATCTTTAAGATAATAAGGTTTATTTGTTCCTGCATTAACCACTATTTCTATAACATCTTTATTATCTATCTCTATTGCAGATATCTTTACAAAAGGCATTATATCTGGAACAATATTATCTCTTAAGCAGCTCGATACTCTAAGCATTACATCGTCTGGGTCTTTAACACCAATTGTTTTTCCATTGTCATCTACACCAATTAGTATCTTCCCACCATCGCTATTTCCAAAGGCAACCACTTCTTTTTTAATAGAATCTACAAATGATTGTTTAAATTCAATATTATAGTTTTCGTATTGTTTCATTCTTTCCTTTCCTTTCTTTCTCATATTATAAAAAGAAAAGAAAGAAACATCAATACAAATAAGAGTATTAAAAAACGTTTTATACTTTTCCATTTCAAAAAAGCAATCCTATTTCTAGAATTGCTTAAATTTTATAGATTAGCGCCATTAGATTCAATTACTTGTTTATACCAATCAAATGAATCCTTTTTAACCCTGCTTAAATCACCTGAACCATCTACTTGTTTATTAACATAGATTGTTCCATATCTCTTCTTAATCTCACCAGTAGAAGCGCTGATTAAATCAATGATTCCCCAGAATGTACAACCAAGAAGCGGCAAACCATCTTCATTGATTACCGCATCCATAGCCTTGATATGTTCCCTCATATATTCAATACGATATTCATCATGTACCTTACCATCTTCTAATGTATCATTTGCGCCTAAACCATTTTCAACAATAAATAATGGTTTTTGATATCTATCATATAAAACATTACAAGTAATTCTAAGTCCTAGTGGATCAATTTGCCAGCCCCATTCAGAAGCCTTTAAATAAGGATTAACAACAGAAGCAAATACCGCATTGCCTCTTGCGTGATTCTTACAAATTTCAGGATCTGAAGAAACACATCTAGAAGAATAATAAGAATAAGAAATAAAGTCTACAGTTCCTTCTTTTAATACTTTCTTATCTTCTTCAGTGATGTCAATATTAACGTTCGCTCTTTCCATTCTCTTGATAGCCCAAACAGGATAAGCACCACGAGCTTGTACATCAATAAAGAAATAATTATCTCTATCAGCTTCTAGTCCCTTTTGTACATCTTCGGGATTACATGAATAAGGATAGAATTGGCCAGCAGCCAACATGCAGCCAACCATTGCGTTAGGCATCATTTCATGAGCCAACTTAACAGCCTTAGCACTTGCCACTAGTTCATGATGAGCAGCTGTATATAAGACTTGATTCTTGTCTTCTCCTTCATCAAAAAGAATACCAGCACCCATATATGGCAAATGAAGCAGCATGTTGATTTCATTAAATGTTAGCCAATATTTAACCTTGCCATTTAATCTTTCAAATAAAGCCTTACATAGCTTCAAAAACGCATCAATCATTCTTCTATCTTTCCAACCACCATATTTCTTGATTAAAGCGATTGGTGCATCAAAGTGACAAATAGTAATCAATGGTTCAATGCCATATTTTAAACACTCATCAACGATGTTTTCATAAAACTTTAAACCTAATTCATTAGGTATATCATCATCACCATTTGGCAAAATTCTAGTCCAAGCAATCGAGAAACGATAGCACTTCATGCCCATTTCCGCGAACAATTTGATGTCTTCTTTATAATGATGGTACATATCAATTGCCTCATGTGCAGGATAGAAATGCTTATCGTCACACTCCAACATCTTTAACTGTCCAGACATTACAGCTCTTCTATCTTCACCATAAGGAATAGTATCTACATTGGCTAAGCCTCTACCATCTTCAGCATATGCACCCTCGCATTGATTAGCGGCTGTTGCGCCACCCCATAAAAATTCTTTTGGAAAACTCATTTTAATACCTCTTGTTTTATGTACTTATTTTAAAAGCTGAGATATAAAACTTCAATATAATAATTCTTTACAATACTTATCTATCCCATTAAAATAAAAACATAGTTTTATGAGAATTAGTATTAATTTTGCATATTTTATTTAATCTAATTTTCATCCATAGGGGGTAAAAATGGACTTTAAACAACTAGCTACCACCATTCTTGAAAATGTTGGCGGCAAAGAAAACGTTAAGTCTGTTGTGCATTGTGCAACTAGACTTAGATTCACGCTTGTTGATTCTTCAAAAGCGAACACTCAAGTTTTAAGCAAAACTAAAGGTGTACTTAAAGTAGTAGATGCTGGTGGCCAATACCAAATCGTTATTGGACCAGATGTTCCACAAGTTTATCAAGAAGTAATCGCCTTAGGTGGCCTTGAAGCTAAGGCTGCTATTGAAGACGCAAAAGCTGCAGCTGATGATAATCGTTCTGCATTATCAAAAGCACTTGAAGGTATCGCAAGCATCTTCCAACCAGTAATTCCTGCAATTTGTGGCGCTGGTTTATTAAAAGCTGTACTTGCTTTATGTTCTGTACTTAAATGGATTGACACCGCTGGACAAACTTACATTATTCTAAGTGCTTTATCTGATTCAGCATTCTATTTCCTACCAATTCTATTAGCTCAATCATGCGCTAAGAAATTCAAATGTAACCAAGGCACAGCCATGGCTTTAGCTGGACTTCTTGTTTATCCTTCATTTATAACATTATTAAAAGGTGAAGAAGCAGTTAAAATATTTAACTTAATTCCAGTTACTAAAGCTACATATACATCTTCAGTAATTCCAATTATTCTAGGTGTATGGTTTATGTCATTAGTTGAACACTTTGTACAAAAATATTGTCCAAAGGCTGTTAAATTCTTCTTTGTGCCATTCTTCTCACTAGTAATTGGTGGTGTTGTTACAATTTGTGCACTAGGCCCAATCGGTGCTTGGCTATCTGACTTAATCAACTTATTCTTCTCTTGGTTAAAAGACGTTGCGCCTTGGCTTGTACCAACAGTTGTAGGTATAACTTCTCCATTGCTTGTTATGACTGGTACTCACTATGGCCTAATTCCAATTGGCACAAACAACCTAGCTACTGTAGGACATGACGCTGTTGTGGGCCCTGGTATGTTAGTATCAAACGTTGCTCAAGGTGCTGCAGGTTTTGCGGTAGCAGTAAGAAGTAAAGATCCAGATGTTAAGCAACTTGCATCTTCTGGTGGTCTAACAGGTGTTCTAGGTATCACTGAACCTGTATTATATGGTATTAACTTAAAATACATGTTCCCACTATATGCTGCCATGATCGGTGGTGGTGTAGGTGGTCTATTCCTTGGTATCACTGGTGTTGAAAGATTTGGTGCAGGATCTCCTGGCCTACTTGTTCTTCCTGTGTATCTGCCAACTGAAGAAGCTTCTGCATTAGGCTTTACAATGTCTAACTTCTACTTCGCAGTAATTGGTGTAATTATCGCTATGGTAGTTTCATTTGTTGCTTGCTTCATCATGTATGGTATTTGGGAAAAGAAAGGCAAATTAGAAGGCGAAGAAACTTCTACTGATGTCAAAAAAGAAACAACATCAACAGACAACACAATCTACGCGCCATGTAAAGGTGAAGTTGTAGAACTTAAAGACGTAAAAGATGAAGTATTCTCATCTGGCGCAATGGGCAAAGGTGTTGCTATTGAGCCAAGTGAAGGAAAAATCTATGCACCATGTGATGGTAAGATTTCAGTTTTCTTCCCAACAGGACATGCGATTGGTATTGTAGCTGATAATGGTGCTGAAGTATTAATCCATGTTGGTATGGATACAGTTAATCTAAAGGGCAAAGGATTTACTCCTAAGGCTAAAGAAGGTGATGTAGTTAAGAAAGGTCAATTACTTCTTGAAGTAGATCTTGAAGAAGTTAAGAAAGCTAACTTATCTACAGTTACTCCAGTAATTATCACAAATACAGCTGATATGAAAGATGTTGCACCTACAGATGCTAAACAAGCAAACGTTGGTGATGCATTAATCACTGTTGTTAAATAATAAAAAAGTTCACTATCGTTCACGTTAATAGTTAGCCAAATATGGCTAGCTATTTTTAATATTGATTATAATTAAAGTAATGATTGATACATTCTTACA